>JAHFHB010000290.1 GCA_023247135.1 Candidatus Omnitrophota bacterium | reverse complement strand
CCGCTGGTGTAAGACAACGTGCTCCCGCGCCGCAAGGTTTCACGCTCCTCAGTCCCCGCTTCGTTGTAGCGGTCCTGCTCTGCGATAAATTCGTTCAGGTCTTTGCGAGTCTCGATTTGATCGCGCTCAGCCGCGGAAGCTCGCAAGGCCTCTTGCAATCTTTCGAGATACCAGTCATAGGCATACGGCCTTTCATTATTGAAGATCACTTCACTGTTATACGCATAGGCGCCCTGATGCGTGACCACATACTCCCGCCCTGGTGCAAGAATGGCTTCATTCATGTCCTGGCCGCTGGGCCCTTCGGCTGAGAACTGCCCGGGGTGCGTATGTGAAATAAAAGTGGCCTTGCGGGTGAGTGCTTTGACCGCAGACAAAACCCCAACTTCATCCTCACTCCCAGAAGTAAAAAGCACGATTTCGCCGTGCAATACAATAATGCCCGTTTCAAATCCAAGATTCACCAGCGCTTTCAGATCCTCTGCCGTAAGAGACTTAAGAATCACCGCAGTCGCATATTCGGGCCGCAACTCTGCAACAGCGTCTTGAAAATCACGACGCTCAGGGTAGTCCACGACCCTTTGTTCGGGTTTTTCGATGGAAGCCGGAACCTCTGCGGGCATAGCGGCATGAAGGGTTTGGGACGTGAGACTTAGCGGGCGCTCGTCTTGAAGAAAGTCTGTTGAGCTTTGAACTTCGGATGGCGCTGCAAGATTAGGTTGCGCAGGGGGAACAACTTCGGAAGCCGGCTTGAGTAAAGGAGTTCTTGTTTTTTCAGGAATCAGGTTTTGAATGAGAGCATCGTTGGTCCAGCCTACCTGCTGCCAGGTAAACGTGACAAGTACGCACCAGGCCGTCAATCGCAGAAGCTTTCCGAAATTTCCCACCGAGCCTCCTTGCGGATCTCCCCTTCGGTTTACTGTTTGTAAAACTTAACCCAAAGAGCGCTAAAACGCAATGCCATTCTTAAATATTTTTAATCGTTTTCTATCTTAAATAGATAAATATATTTAGTTAATAGATAACTTCTTAAAGGGTTTTAGTTGCTGATTGCGCATCTAGGAACTTGGTCTAGCGAAGGATTAAAAAACCTAGCGGGAATAACATGAGAGAAGGTGCCAGGTACCCTCACCGAGGAATTCGTGAGGGTACCTGGCACCTTCTCCGATTAACCGCAATGCGGATACCCATCTTCAGCCGGCCAGGCAGTCATTTCAAGCTTATTGCCGTCGGGATCACAAAAGTAAACAGACCAGGAGCGCTCGCGCTTTTTTGAAAAGAGGATCGTCACGCCGGCGGCCTTAAGCTTCTCAAGGGTCGCATCGAACTCCGCGGCCGGAATGCGGAACGAAAAATGATTGGCCCCCACCCCCTCATTGGCAAACAAATGCTCCCGGTCGGTCTCCTTGGCCTGGATGACGCCGATCAGCGAGGTGCCGCAGTCCAGAAAAAACTCAATGCCAGGCTTCTGGAATTCACGTTCTGAAATCTTGAGCCCCAACAGGCCGGTGTAAAATTCCATGGACTTATTCAGATCCCGCACGTTCAAAGCCACATGATCAATCCCGCGAATGTTCATTTTAAGACAATCCCCACCGGGCAGTGATCTGAGCCCACGACTTCCGGCAGTATCCAGGCTTTTTGAAGACGCGGCCGCAGCGCTTTTGAGATCAGGAAATAATCAATGCGCCACCCGATATTTTTTGGCCGTGAGTTGGTAATGACATTCCACCAGGTGTAATGCCCGCCTTCCTTGACGAATTCGCGAAACGTGTCCATAAATCCCGCTTTGACAAAATTCGTGAAGCCCGCGCGTTCTTCATCAGTAAAGCCGTGCGTGCGGTGGTTGGTGTCCGGGTGGTAAAGATCAATCTCCTCATGCGCAACGTTCAAATCACCGCAAACCACCACAGGTTTTTTCTTTTCAAGTTTTTTGAGATGCTTCAGAAATTCCGCGTCCCAAATCTGGCGATAAGGCAGGCGCTCGAGCTCGCGTTTGGAGTTTGGCGTGTAAACGTTGACCAGAAAAAAATCGTCGTATTCTGCGGTGATGATGCGGCCTTCATGATCGTGCTCATCAATTCCCATGCCATACGCCACAGAAAGCGGCTTTTGCTTGGTCAAAATCAGCGTGCCCGAATAGCCTTTTTTATCCGCGGAATTCCAAAAGGGATAGTATCCTGGAAGATCCAACGGCACCTGCTCCTGCATGGCTTTCGTTTCCTGCAGGCACAGCATGTCCGGGTTCTCGCTGGCGACAAACGGCAGAAAAATTTCCTTTTTTATGACGGACCGCAGACCGTTGACATTCCACGAAAGCAGTTTCATCCTTTGACCTCAATCCCCTTCTCCGTTAAAACTTTGCGGATCAGGTCGCGTTTATCACCCTGAATCTCAATCACTCCACCATTCGAACCGTTGTAATGCGTGCCTCCGGAGCCGGCGCGCGATTTTAACAGTTTTTCCAGCGGCACGAGATAATTATCCGAAGGCGGCAGCTGTTCAATGAGCGTGACAACTTTGCCGCCGCGCCCATTTTTCTCAAGCCTCATCACAGCTGTGAAACCGGGTTTAGGTTTATCAGAATATTTGATGCAGATACATTCGCTGATCAACTCGCGACATCGGGAGCACTTTTGATTGAGCTTGGGATCGGTAGAATAGACCAGTTTTGAGTCGCTCATGACGGATTATAAACGCTGAAAACGACCGGCCGCAACCGGGTCCGCCGCTGGCAGAACAGGCTGGCGGATTTGAATCACCATGGCAGGGGTTTCTTGCAGCGGAGCTTTCCTTTCCGCACCGTAGGAATAAGCGTCAAGGAATAAGGGCCCGGCCGTCAGCAAAAGGCAGAAAAAAATAATTTTCATGGGCGGTATTATAGTTCGATTAGGCGGACTGCTCAACCAGCTTCTGGAGCTGACGAACCAGGCCCATTCTTGCGCCCATGAGCTGCGAGGCGCTTACAATTCCGGCCGCGTACTTAGCCTCGGGACTTAGCAAAGCATCCAGCGCCGAAAGCAGTGCTCCAGCACGGTCCAGCGCTTTGCGGTTTTTCTCACTCAGATCGTCCGCCACCACCAGCCGTTGTTTCTTGCCGGAACGTTCAGCCTGAGCCGAAAGTTGTTCCAAGCGGCGGCGATCGCGGCCGTAAACCAGCAGGCTCGCACTGGCAGCCGCCGTTTGAAAATCCCCCGCC
>JAHFHB010000289.1 GCA_023247135.1 Candidatus Omnitrophota bacterium | reverse complement strand
TAATGTCCGCGACAAGGCGAATCTCGGAGCGAACCGCAGCTTCGGCACCGGCGTTTTGATAAGCCTGTTCCCAAAGCCTTTCGGCCGCGGCGCCGCGCCGCACTGATTCCGGAATTTCAAACGCATGCCGGCCTGCGCTCATGAGGTCGCGGTAATACTTTTTGTGTTTTGCTTCCGGACCGGAGTTCATCGCGGGCGTGATGATCGCATAGGAAACGCTGGCATCTTTCAGCATGGCGCGGATGGAATTTTTGTGAAAGCCGCCGAAGACCAGCGCGGCGGAGCGCGCATGCGGATCCTGAACAAATTCTGCGAGCCGTCCCCGGATAGCTTCATCGCGAGCATGCGCGGTTTCGTAAAACCGCGCGGCGTCTTTGAGGTTTTCTTCCCAGCGGTTTGAAAAAATAGCGGGATGCCCTGTTGTTTTGACGATGAATTCCGCGATGTCTGCGGTTTTCACTTTGGAAAGAAATACTTTGGCTGCGGTGTACTCATCCGAACTGACCTCAAGCGCACTCAACCGCCGGATCATTTCGAGATCGCGGTAAAACCCGAAAGCACGGCGATCTCTTTCACCAGAAAGCGCGGCGGCAGAAAAATCATCTTCCAGCCGGCGGATTTCACCGAAAAGAAGGATCGGATTCAGATTTTCCACCTCGCGCATGACGCGCTTGTCCTGCGTGTGTTCGGCATCCAGGATCAGACGGATGTAGGGGTAGCGCGATGGACCCCCGCCTGCTAAATCCAGCGTGCGTTTGAGGTAATCCAGCAAGGCGATTTCGCTCCCGTCGAAGCGCTTGCGCAGTTTCATCCAGTCTTTGACTTCTTTAGGAAAATGCTGGTCAGCCAGGCCTTGAATTTCTTTTTGCAGCGCGGCCAGATCACGCTGGGTGCGGCGGCGGGTTTCAAACGTGCGGCGGTACCCATCGATGTTTTCAAGGTGCTTTTGAATATTGTCGGCGCCGATCAGTTGAAAATCTTTTTCACGGTTGATATGCGCATACTCGGCCCCGCCGATGCGCAGTTTATCCATGAAGAAAAATGCAGTCTTTTTGCGAACTTCGGGATCCTGAATCTCGCCGAAATATTTCCCGGTGGGCACCTCGCCCTCGTAACCTTCCTCGTAGACCGTGCCCACCCCCTGACGCTCCACCAGATACGCCACCATGCGCGCGATATTCTGCTGGGCCTCCAGCGAATCGTGCGCATCCTGGATGTAAAAAAGAGTCTTGGCGGATGTACCCTGATGAAATTCTTCGACACGGCCGAGACTTGCGGGCAGCGACAAACTCGGCACACCTGCCGCGGCCGGCGCCATCGGCGGCGCGGCAAGTGCCATGGCGTGCTCGCCCACTGCCAGTGTCAGTGTGGTGACAACAAGCCCCGCGGCAATACTGCGAAATAAAAATGAAAAGCGTTTGGAACCCAAGTCTTAAAACTCCTCCGTGAAATAATTTCCCCGGTTACTTAATGAAGAAGCATTTCGGCAGAATTTTTCACTCCCGCCGATTTCCTCTTTTAACCTGTTCTGGGGTAAAGGTTTATAAAGGATACACGGGAGGACTAAAATGGGCAAATATGCCGGCCAGAGGGTTGGTTTAATTTTAGAAAATGCAGCAAATTGATCAAAGGAGTTATTTTGAAACTCCGCATAGAACAAACCCTTTTCTACGCGGAGCTCCTGGAGGCTTCGCGGGTCATGATCTGATTGACGATCTCGGCCATCACACCCAGATTCATTCTGAACGCGGTAGTACTGCCCTGCGGAATCATTTCGATCAGATTCTCTTTTGTGATCTGCTCGGCAAACAAGCGTTTGAGCAGTTCGGCTTTTAACTCCGCCGGTGCCAACGTTGCGCCATTACTTAAATCTGCGAGAATCACTTGCGCTCGAGCAGCGGTACGCCCGATCAATTTCAGCATTTCACGGTCATTTTTGAAAGGCTCGAGGCTCTTCGCAGTGAGATCGATGCCGAAGCTGATAAAATCCTGATGCATTGCACTTGTTTGAGCGCCCAATGCGGCCACTGGGATTTCCTTTTGTTCATCCCCCCTCAACACAGGCGCAGGTTTGTTTGGATTTAATTCCGTTCGAACAGACAAACCTTCCCGACGCAAACCCTGAATAAATTCTCCGCTATTGACACCATTCACCAATACTTCGCTCACAGACCCTTTAAGCGCTTCAATGTATCCTTCCGTGAAAGCCTGCCAAACGCCGGCCTCAAGTCCCGCCGGAATCACAATACCCACCGCATAAGAACGCTGAATATCTTTCGTACTTTGCTCGAGATTTTGAATCATCACTTCAAAGGCCTTACGCTCGACGAGATCGATTTTTGAAAGCAGTTCGCTTTCCAAACCCTTAGGGTCACCCTCATATTTCACGACCAGTACTTGGGCCTCCTCCGCGCTCAAGCGCAAGGACACCACATATTCACCCGGTATTTTGGGGGCAAGCGCCAGCGCAGTTTTCTGAACCACTGCAGCGCTTTCAACGGCCGCTGGTTTTACAGTACCAGTCAACCGCATTTCGGACCGTTTTGTTTCACTTGGCTTCGCGTCGAGTCCAAAAGTATGCCTGATTTCCGCAACCGTCCTTTTGCCCGGGTCCCGCCCCGTCACACCACGCAATATTCGCTGCCCGACATCCGCCATTTGATTGCGCTGTGCCATGGATATGACACCGGCTTCCGCACCCGGTGTTTTATCACGGCGAACCGGCATGAACAAGCCGCGGTCCACTAACCGCAGTTCAAGCTGTCCTCCCTTTAAGCTGACCCGGTAATTACCCGGCTGGTTGTCGGCCAAATAATAACCTGATTTGAAAAGATCTTTTGCGATCGCAACAAATGCCTTTTCAAACTGGCGGCGGTATTTCTGGCGCCTCTTGGGGGTTGCTGTGTCAAGAAACTCTGCGATGGAAACACCCGGAATAAAATCCATCAAAATCGCATCCGCACCGCCACCTGGCAAACTGGTTTTCTCGGGTGCCAGGCCTTCATGCAGAACCTCTACGCCATTCTCGTCGGGCTCAAAATGAAAAACCCGTTGATTGAACGGCACTCGGCCGCGAAAAACTTTCGAGTTCACACGCAGCGCCTCATCCACCCTGATTTCATGACCCAGCTGGGACCGCAGAATTTTCCTCATCTCAGCATCTGAATCCGAAACTACTTTCAACGCAAAATGCCGGCGCT
>JAHFHB010000288.1 GCA_023247135.1 Candidatus Omnitrophota bacterium | reverse complement strand
CAAATCCCAAACGCGCTTGGGGTGAACGCGGTCAAGAAAGGCGCTCACGCAATCCTGTTTGTGGCGAAAGGCTTCATCCTGGTAATTCGTCGCGTTGTAATAATCCGCCCACTCCGTCTGTCCGCCTTTCCACGTGAGCCCGCGCACCGTACTCTCCAGATGATCGATGATCGCTCGCAGCGAATGGCGGCTGATTTTGTATTGCGCCGGCTTGAGGCTTTGATCCGCGAGTTTGGTTTGAGCGCCCGCATGCAGGTAAATGTGGCCTAAAAGTCCGGTGTTCAAGCGACAGTGAAACGGCAGCAGCCTGGCCGCCAGATCCAGGGGAATGCCGTCCAGATAAAGCCGCGACAGCTGTCCAAAGCGAATATCACGCTGGCTCATCAGTGCCAGCGGCGCAAGAAAATGCTGGCAAAACTGGCGATAAGCGACCCACGGCTCGCCTTCCTGATATTTTTCAAAAGAGAGCGTGTCGATTAAAAGCAGGCGGCCTTGATGGCGCTGAATGTTAAAAGCGCTGGCATCTTTCAAGACCATGTCATGTTCAAGCGCTTTTTTTTGAATCTCCAGCGTCGTAAGCGCCGCATCTTTCAGCTGGCTAAAACTCCATTCGTAGGGATAAGAAACAAAATTGAGCCGTTCCGGCTGAATAACTTTGTAGGCGTCGCCGGGCTGCGAAGCCAGATCAAGACTTGCCTCTGCATGCGGAATCAGCAGCCGCTCGCGCTGCAGCGCTTCGTAAAGCCCCGAGGCCATGAGAAGGTCGTAGTGTTCCCGGTAGGAATTTTCAACCTGGCGGTACAAAATACCGTCGCGCTGAAAAATAAATCCGCTGGGATCTCTGAAAGACGAAGGCTCTTTATCCATGCCGGTTTCTTGCAGAATTTTTTTTACGCGGCGCAGGACTCACTTAAAAGTCATCTTCCGCAGACAAAATCGTATTGGCAATTCCCATGCGCTCGGTTAGGGGCGGCGCTTCGTCGATAAAAGGCATCACGAAGGGGTAGAAAGCCGTATCATAAACCCCTGAGGCCAGCCGGTAAGCAGCATTGCGAAAAATGCGCGGCGCGCTTGTAAACGGCCAAAGACGCGAATGCTCTTTGGCTTCGGCAACGGGCGTCCTGAAAAGTTCAAGTGGCATCGTCACAATACTGCCCAATCCGCGCACCATCACCGCGGGAATATTCTGGGCGCCGCCAGCCAGTGCCGCATGCGCTTCTGACCGCAGGCTCCCAAAAATAATCAGCATGACCGCCGCCAGCCATTTCATGTTTTTTTGCATACAAGCTCCTCTTCAGGTAAAGTTTAGACCGTTCTCATAAATCGGCTATTCTAAGTGAAAAATCCATATCCAAATACGATTCCCAAACAAATCATGGCCGGCATTTTCTATTTCGGTCAGCCCTGCAAGGCGCGTAAGCGGCCTATTTGTGATCGAGAAAAATCATCGAGGTTCAGGATAAGGAACGTGGCGGGCTCCAGGCCAAAAGAGAAAAACGCTTGAGCGCCCAGGCCAAGCGCTAAAAGAATCATCATTCTAAGCGGCCCGCCATGGGAAACAATCGCGATTTTTTTACCTTTGTGCTTTTTGACGCAATCTTTCAAAAAGGCCCGTACGCGACGGTTAAGCTCTGCTAGAGACTCTCCACCCTTGGGGGTTTTCCATTGGCCTTCCAGCCACGACCGAAAATTTTTATCGTTCTGCGCGATGAGCTCAGCAGCCGTTTTTCCTTCCCAGTTTCCGAAGTTTAACTCTTTGATGCGGGCATCCGGATGCGGTTTGAAGCCGGTCTTGGCTGAAAGAATCGCAGCCGTTTGCCGGGCGCGTTTCAAAGGCGAGGTGTAGAGGCCGTCAATGCCGAGGTCTTTAATCCGGGCCGCTAAAGCCCGGACATGCTTTTTGCCTGTCGCCGATAATCCAGGGTTAGCATGCCCCTGATATTTCTTTTGCAGATTCCAGCGCGTTTCGCCGTGACGAATTAAAATGAGGCGAGTCACGGCGGGCTATTCGCTGCCAAGTTGAAAGGTAACCGGAAGTTCAATGCACGTCCTGATAGGCTTGCCGTCTTTCATGGCCGGGTGGAATCTCCAGGTACTGATGGCTGCTGTGGCGACCTCATCCAGTAGATGATGGCCCGTGGACTTCATTGTCTTGGTGCGTCCAACCGTACCGTCGATCAAAACTTCCACGGCAATGACGAACTCCCCTTCCCAACCATGGGTCATGGCCCAGCGCGGATACTGCACCGGCTTGGGGACCGCAAGAAGATAAGGCAGCATCATCCCTGCATTATTGCCGCCCCGGGTCAAGATCGATCCTGGTTCAGAGGTGAGAGTGCTGCTTTCAAGAATCATCGTTCTGAAAGGAATCGAAGGCAGGTTTTGTTCGGCTTTTGGCCATGCGCCATTTTCCATGGCCATGCGCTCGGCAGCCGCAGCGGCCGGCATAAACGCCACGAGAGAAAAAAGAATCCAACGAAACGGAACTTTCATCACCACTCCTTTCATTTTTCGCATCATACAGGAATCTTGCGCTTGAGCAAAAGATGATTTTTTAAATTTTCAAGGATTCCGGGAGCCGCGCCAAAATGCAGGTGCTGGTAGCTCGCGAT
Source organism: Candidatus Omnitrophota bacterium (assembly GCA_023247135.1). Classification (GTDB taxonomy): domain Bacteria; phylum Omnitrophota; class Omnitrophia; order Omnitrophales; family Aquincolibacteriaceae; genus JAHFHB01. The sequence continues at coordinate 592 of JAHFHB010000288.1, read as the reverse complement.
CAAACGTTCTGCGGCAAAACCTTCGGCCCGTTCACCCATCTTGTAAACTGGCGCATGTTGGCCTTCGCTATCCCAAACCGAATGATGAAATTCATGCGATCGTAATTTCTGCCCTTTAAAAAAAAGAAACGTGTCGGCCGCAACCTCGAGCTCTTTGTACCCAAAATTCTGAAGCCGCTTGGTCATGCGGATTTTCCCGGGCACAAGCCCTGCCAGCGCAAACTCGTGGCCCTCGTCGTCACAAAAATATTCGGCCAAAAACATGAGGCCGCCGCATTCAGCGTAAATCCGTCCGCCCTCGCTGTAAAACTCTCTCACCGCTTCCAGCATCGGGTGATTGCCGGCCAAACGCTGGGCATAAAGTTCGGGGAAACCCCCTCCGAAATAAAGCAGGTCCAGGTCTTTAGGCAATGCAAGATCCGTCAAGGGCGAGAAAAAATAAAGTGCCGCGCCGGCCTGTTCCAGCAAATCGAAATTGTCTTCGTAATAAAACGAAAACGCTTCATCGCGGGCCACGCCCACGCGGAAAAGCGGTTTGCGTTGCAAAGGCGCGGGTGTGTCTTGCGACGGCACGGGAAAACTCCCTTGCGCG
>JAHFHB010000287.1 GCA_023247135.1 Candidatus Omnitrophota bacterium | reverse complement strand
ATCATGCTCATCGTAAATGGTGAAGTCCTTCGCCAAACCGATGGCCGGACCGTCCATGCGCAAAATGCGCATGCAGGTGGAATGGAAGGTGCTCACCCAGACATCCTGTCGGACAAGGCGGATCACACGGTTTTTCATTTCGGCCGCGGCCTTGTTCGTAAACGTGACACCCAGAATCTGAAAAGGCGGCACGCCTTCGGAAATGGCGTACGCGATGCGGTGAGTCAGAATGCGGGTCTTGCCGCTGCCCGCGCCGGCGATGATTAAAAGCGGTTTCGCCGGCCAGGTCACGGCTTCTTTCTGCGCAGGGTTTAATTTTTCGAGGATGTGCTCTTTCATGCTAGGGCTCGATCTTGTAGCCGGCATCAAACGCTTTCTTGAAATCATAGCCGTTGGCAAAGTCTTCGAGTTTATCTTCGGGCTGCTTGCGCAGAATGCCCGCTTCCACCAGCGCAAAAACAATGTGCCCGAAATCCAGGGTACTGCGGATACTCCAATGGCTCAAGACCGTGCGCGAGAGCGGGCCGAATTGATCCAGCGTGTACTGCCGGATACCCTCCAGCAATTCCTGGCCGGTCACATGCCGTTTCTCGGGCAGTTTTTTGACGGTATGATCCAGCGCCGCCATCATGAAGGAATAGGCATCGAGCGGATACTGTTCGTTGCGCGCTAAAATCTTGCGGATCTTACGAAGATAACTCAGCTGCTTTTCACTCATACGCAGACCCTTTCAGCCGGTACGCATTCCTGCAAACGATTCTGCGGCTGGTACTTTTCACGGGCAAGGCTTCCGGCCCGCTTTAGAATTTCAGGATGCACAGATGCCGGAACCACGCGTACGTTAAAAGTCTCGCTGAAAGCCTGCAACAGAAGGCTTTCAAACCCGCGCGAGCGGATTCCGCCCCGCAGCTGCAAGGACTCTTCATGGAGCATCCAGCGGCTGGATCTTTTTTGCGCCCCGCCAGCCACTTTGCGCCCCTCGAGGGCAAGATCCGTCGCGATCGGATTCTCAAAACAATGGACCCCCGGCGGTAAATCCTCATTGCAGCGGTAAAACCGGGGCCGGTCGCCGCGTTTCTCAAGCGCCGCCTTCACCGCCTCATGAATTTTCAAATAGCTGATTCTGACGGATCGGAAGGATTCATGGTGCCCGTGATGCGCCACCAGCGTAAACAGAAAGTCCTCACCGTGCTGGACAATGCCCCCGCCCGTCAGCCGGCGGATCAGCGGTTCATCGCTCGCAGGCCGTTGCAGATAACCGATGCTTTGCACCGGTTCGGACGCATAGTAAAACCTCAGAATCGGCGGAAAATCCGCCAAAGCTCCGGCTTTATCTTCCGCACGGCAAAAATCTTCTTCGCGGCCGCGGAATAAAAGTTCGTCGAGCGCCAGTTGGAAAGGCATCGAAGCGCGAATGGATGGGTATAAATGCCAGATCGGTTGCATAGATCCAGAAAAATGCCGGCGTCAGCGGCCGCGCTCAGGCGATCGGCGCACTCTCACGGCACGCCTTTTCTTTTTCGCGAACGACATCGCGGTAGGTTAAAACCGGATTGCGCGCCGCGCGAACTTCGTCCGGCCGGCCGATGGGCAGCGTCCACGGAGCGCCGCGAACCAGTTCCGGCGTTTCTTCGATTTCGCGGGCAATCTGCTTCATCACCTCAACAAAGCGGTCCAGAGTTTCACGGCTTTCGCTCTCCGTCGGTTCAATCATCAGCGCGTCTTCGACCACCAATGGAAAATGCACGGTCGGCGCATGAAAGCCGTAATCGAGCAGGCGTTTGCCCACATCCCCGGCATGAATACCCTTTTCCTTGGCTTTCTTCAGCGTCAGAACGAATTCGTGCATGCAAGGCTCATCCACCGCCAGCGGGAAAACATGCTTCAGTTTTTCCTTCAGGTAGTTGGCATTCAAAATGGCGTCGTCGCTGATCTTGATGATGCCCGCGCGGCCAAGCGTTAAAATATAAGTGTAAGCCCGCAGCAAAATCCCCGAATTGCCAAAAAAAGATTTGATCCGGCCGATGCTGGTCTTGGGTTCAGTCACGAACCGGTAGCGGCCGTCCTTTTTTTCCACCAGCGGCCCGGGTAAAAAAGGCGCGAGATAAGCCTTCACGCCGACCGGCCCCGCGCCGGGCCCGCCGCCGCCGTGCGGCGTGGAAAAGGTTTTATGCAGATTTAAATGCACGATGTCAAACCCCATGTCGCCCGGCCGCACGACGCCCAGGAGCGCGTTCAGGTTGGCCCCGTCGTAATACAGCAGCGCGCCCGCCTCGTGCACAAGCCGCGTGATTTCCTGGATATCCACCTCAAAAAGGCCCAGTGTGTTGGGATTGGTGAGCATCAAACACGCAGTTTGGTTATCCAGATTTTTGCGAAGCTCGGCCATGTCTACACGGCCCCCAGCATTGGAGCGAATCGTCACGACTTCGTAGCCCAAGAGAGCCGCCGTCGCCGGATTTGTCCCATGGCTGGAGTCCGGCACAATCACCTTGCGGCGCTTTTTATCGCTGCGACTTTCATGGTAGGCATGAACCAGCATCATACCGGTCAGCTCGCCATGGGCCCCGGCCGCGGGTTGAAGCGTAAAACAATCCATCCCCGTCATGGCTTTCAAGGCCTGTTCCAAATTGTAAAAAACTTCCAAAAAGCCCTGCGTGGTTTCGGCCGGCTGCAGCGGGTGCACCGCTGAAAACCCTTCCAGCGCCGCGGCCCATTCATTAAGTTTTGGGTTGTACTTCATCGTGCAGCTGCCCAGCGGATAAAAATGCGTGTCGATGGAAAAATTCTTGCGCGACAAATTCACGTAATGCCGGATCACTTCCGGCTCGCTGACTTCCGGAAAAAGCAGCTCCTGCTTACGTCGGAATTTCGCGTCGAGCCTGGCGGAAGCGCTTTCTTTCAGACAATGCGTTTCGGGAAGTCCCGAGCCTTTGCGCCCGGGGCGGCTTTTTTCAAAAATGAGCCTGTCATCAGGAGAAATCAGCATTGTTTAAGCGCCTCCACAAATCGGTCCAGCTGTTCTTTAGTTTTTGTTTCCGTCACGCACACCAGAAAATCATGCTCGCGGCCGGGGTAAAATTCACCCAAGCCGATGCCCGGGAAAAAGCCTTTGGCCAGCATGGCGTCTTGGATCTGAGTAAAAGGTTTCGGCGAACTCACAACGAACTCGTTAAAAATCGGCACGTTCTGATTGACTTTGAACCCGGAT
>JAHFHB010000286.1 GCA_023247135.1 Candidatus Omnitrophota bacterium | reverse complement strand
GCAGCCTTTGAGCCATGGGTATAGTGACGTGCATCACCGACCCCCGTCACCCATTTACGATCCCCTACGTTTGCTGCGCGCAGCTCCAAAAGAGCCGCCTGAATCCAAACGCTCAGAAATGCGAACGCCCAAATCTCCGGCAACCCCCATGAAAAAAATTCTGCGTGCGGGACCTGAAACAGCGTTGCAAGCCTGGAAGCAAGACTGGCTTTCGGGGGATACTCTCACGGATCGGCTGAGCATCACGCGAAACGGTGCGCATTCTCTGGCCATCCATTTTCTGGATGCCGCAGGCGAACGTGTCACGAAACCTACGGAAGACGAGCCTCTTAAAACTTACGTTACGATCGTGCAGGAACCTGACAAACCGAAGCACATCAGCCTCATCGGGGGCAGCGGGTATCCTGGTGTTGCCGGAAAAGAAGTGCTGCGCGGGCTGCTGCGGTGGCTGCGCAATTATGGCATCACGCAGGTGCAGTTCAAAGACACAGAGTACGACGAGACTCGCCCCGATGACGACACGTTCATGCGCCGTGTCTTTAAAGATTGGGACAAAACACGCAGAGTCAAACCTGAGACCCCAGTGGGCATTCTCTTACCCGGCCAGAATCCGCCGCGCACCGTGTTTTATCTGGACCGCCTCAATCTTGAAAAAATGTCGGAGCTGAAAGAAGTTTTAGAATCAGCGCCCGCGCTTATCGAGCGCGAGGGGCTGGGAAAAGTGGTGGATGCATCGGCGTTGATTTTGAATGACAGCGACCGGGCGCTTCTAGCCAAGCGGCTCGTCGTCATTTATGGCGCGGCCTTTCCGCCGAACGAGTGGCATGCAGCTTACCGTCAAGCGGCGACATGGGTCCAGCTGTTGACGAGTCGTGATTTCAAAATACTCGTGATGGCGGATGAGCAGGGCGAGGTCAGGGGGATGTTACTTGCACATAATTACGAGACTCTTCCCAAAGCAGAACTTGTGCTGATTGCCTCATTTCCGGATCCCATTCAGGGTAAGGAGACGCTGCTGATGGATGCGTTCTTTAAATGGTTTTCCACTACCCGTTCCGAGATGCGCACGGAGGAACCCAAATATCCGCAAGTGGTGGAAGTTTATGATCCCAAAACCTACGATGTCCAACTGCTGATCAACCGTAATCCAAGCGGAAAATTCCGGCACAATCATCTGACGGGGCAATCTACCTGGGAGCACGATGAGCATGTCATCAAGGTTTCGTTTGAAGGCGGAGCCGGGGAAGGTACAAGCCCCATCAACGTGCCGTGGCAGGATTTAGAGCAAGAGCTTGGGGACCGGTATCCTGAAGCGGATGTTTATTCGTACCACAATCTTTTTTATGTGGATTGGTTCGTGGCTTTTGAAGGCGCGACCGGCAAGCTTCTCTATCACCGCGGCGAACCCTTCGAAACGCGCGACTACAGCATGTTTGTGGTTTGGAAAGATAAAACGAGAGGCATGACCTCGGAAACTCTCAAGTTTAAACAGGTTCCTGACTCGGAACCCGGCAAAGTCAGGATTTACAAAACGTCTGATGCCGGGGAACAGAAAGATTTATCCGGCGAGATTGAGTTTGCTTTCTTCGGCCAAAGAGTGATCCATGAAGGCCAGGCCGTGCCTTTTGAGTCCATCGCGCATCAATTCGATGACATCTTTCAGATTTACAATTTCCCGCAGTCCATAAAACTGGAGCGTGACGCCCAGGGAAAAATCATGAAATATGATTACGGGAAAATCATTGTTGGGCAAAAAGAACTGGCCAAGTGGCGTGATGAAGAACCTGCGAAATTTTTTGACGTGGTGCGAAACAACGGACTGATGACCCTGGACCTGAAACCTTATCTGCAAATGACTTCTTTGGCAGATCTCGAGAAAAATGAACTCCAGAGCGCGCCGAAGAACTATCAAAAAAGACAGGACAAACCGCTCAATCAGCTTGAGGCCGGGGAATACCGGATCGACGGCGCTGCGTTGACCATTCGTTTGAAGCCGTATCTTTACCCCCATAACCTTGTTGGCATTACGCGCAGCGGAAAAATTGTGGCGATGGTCATGACCGGAGAAAAATTTGAGGGCTCCGGAACCTCGATTCAGGAGATGCCCGAAAATGCCAAAGCGCTTTATGAAAAGCAGACCGGGCAGGCCGGTAAGGACGACCCGATTCAGGAACTTTTTATTCTCGCCAATAGTCAGGACGCTCTGCGCCGGAAAATTCGTGACGGCCAACCCGGCGCATTCACCGAAACCGGCAGCCGGCATTACGAACGCACTACCGCTGCGCTTGTGCTCGCCAAGCGCTCAAATGGGCAGCCCGAAGGCGTTGGGCTTGTGCAGGGGGAAAAGGCCAGCGAACTGCTGGCACATCTTCAGAAACAGAAAGCCCAGTTATCGGTCAGCGCGAGGTGGCTGGATGTCCTAGCTCTGTACACCCTTCTTACGGTGCTCGGAGATAGGGCGCACCATTTCTTCCCTGGCGCTGTTGATTTTTTTACGAGTTTATTTCAGGCGCCTGTATTTGAAGAACTGATATCCCGCCAGTTGCTCTACCGCAAAACACTCAAAGAATTTTTTCAGGTCAACCGGTTCAAGGCCATGGCGCTAAGCGCCCTGTTATTTGCGGCGCTTCATTACGTGCCCTTTGCAGAAACCCGCAGCCCGTTAAATTTCTTTCACTTTTTTATGGGGGGAATTGTTTTTGTTTTGCTTTACGATTTGTCGGGATCCTTGATTGTGCCGGTTTTGCTGCACTTTTTGATCAATTTGGTTGTCTTTTACTTCCCGGCCGGCATTCCCGGGCTCACAGCCGGATTGGCCGGCACGCTTACAGGTTACGCAGTGCTGCAGGCATGGATGTTATCGCCAAGCGTGTTAATGCGCCTGAGCCGCCATCTCCAATCCGAGAAAGGATCACGTTTTTCTAAACGTGCGGCCATTGCCGCTCTGCGCGAAAAGGGATCGGCTCAGGCCGTAGTTTTATTGCGCGATTTTATTCTTAATGCTGAGATACCCGAGACGTCGCTTCAAAAAAGTGCTTTGGACGCGCTTTTTTCCATCTCATCGCCAGCCTCCCGGGCAGCGCTCGCAGAGATCGAAAATCAATTGACCGGACAGACTGTCGGACGTTCCGAGATGCCTCGCGACGGGAGCCGCGAGACTTCTGTGAACTCCGCGGAGCGTCGTTCCGAGATGCGTGATGCGTTGCTGAAATTTTTTGGAAGCCCTGAAGCGGAACCGGA
>JAHFHB010000285.1 GCA_023247135.1 Candidatus Omnitrophota bacterium | reverse complement strand
CAGCATGCCGGACTACCATGTCATCCAGCGTCCAGGTCCGGCCTGTTTGCGGCAGTTCAAAATCTAACCCGGCAAGCGTCTCGTTGGATTTCAGCGCTTGCAAGGCGCTCAAAGTTGACGGCCATTCGGCGGCGCTCATTTTTTCGTAGTCGGCATAAATCACGAGCGTCGTGGAACCAAGTGAGGCTTTGAGGGCCTGCAAGAAATTCAGATCGTGCCGCGCCGGATCAAACTCCAGGAAGTAAAGCGCGTGGTCGTTTTGCCGGAGCGCCGGAGCGGGAATTTTTGCCAGCGCCGCCGCAAGCAGGGTTTCTCCCACAAGCGTTTGCAGTCTTGCCGCCAAAGCTTCCTCCTCGGGGCTCAACTGCAATACTTTTGAAGCGCCACTCTGAGCACCCACGTTCGAAAGCGCCGTCAACAGCCGTTCCAGCTTTGGATTCACAACCTGAGCCCGGCGCATTTCTGAACGCGCAGGCTTGCCGCCGTCTTTCGCGATCACTCGGAAATTCCCCTCAAAAATGACTTCCCCTTTCTTGACTGGCTCTCTGGGTTTGAGGCTGATGTGACCGGCCAGGTTATCTTCATTAGGATCGCCGGAAGGTTTCACGAAAAAATTCCCCTGCATGATTTCGGGTCCTAAGGGAATAATCGTGATGTCCGGACGCCTTTTTTCGGCAGGTCTGCCTCTGCCATCGTTGGCAAGAGTAAATTGTGTGTTCGGCGGTAATTCTAAAGGTTTTTCGAAAAGCAAAGCACCCACTCTTTGATCCACGGGAACGATGACAGGTTCCTGTCCGGGGGCCCGCACTTCAACCGTGTTCGCATCGTAAATACGATGTAAATTCCCATCGCCGTCCCTGTAGCGGATAATCATCGAGGAATCCCGGACCGGCATGACAGCGTCATTCTTTTCCCAGTCAAAACTGAGCCCGTCAGTCAGGGCCGTATAATGGCTTTCAATCTCAACTCCAGGCCTCGCAGAACCGGGGCCGGAGATGTGCAAAATAACTTCTCCGCGCACGTCAGCCGTGTCCTTCAAAGTTAATTTCATGCTGAGAACTTCTGTTGCCTTATCGTAGGCGAGCACCACTTTGTCCACAAGCATGTTATGCACGTACTTGCCGTCTTTCCAATATCCCAATGTCGCAATGACGCTGGTGCCCCACTCCGTGCCTGGCGCCTTGAGCCTGACGTAGCCGTTGCCCTTGACTGTAAAAATCTGTTCGCCGTCATAATAAACTTTCAGCTCGCGATGTTTTCCCGCCGCACCCAAATCCATCGGGACGTTATTTTCTTCAAGGTCGTTAAAGCCCTTCACATCCCAAAGTCCGTTGCCTGCCGCAAAAACCGACGGCGGCTCCACTTTCACTTTCTCAACCGCGGCCGGCGCAGGTTTTTCGACGGTTCTTTCGGAGCCGGCGCTGAAATAAAGTCCGCCGGCGATAGAAGCCAGTGTCAGGACTAACGAGGACAGATAAACCGGGGCCACCGCTTTATTGCGCAGTGTTTCCACTTTTTCTTCCTTGCCCCCTTCCACAGGTTTGAAGAGGTAATAATGAATCGCGTAAATCGTACTGACAACAAGGCCGCTGGCCAAAAGCAGGAGTTCTCCGACCACAATCGTCGTGTGAATAAAGACAAAGAATGACGGAATGCCTAAAAAGGGCGCCATCAAACCCACCGTGGTATCGCCGCCCATCATGACGGAGGCAATCGCCATCGGCATTTTGGAAGCGAGTTCAAGGTACGTGGCAAAAAACGGCTGGGCCGCGGGGCTGTGAATCAAAGTCATCACGCCAATGGCAAGCACTCCGATAAACCACTCAACGAAAGGAATCAGGCGGTCCGTCTCGAACTTCATTCCGAAAAGGGTGACGTCCTTGAAATGCACGCCCAGCAGGAAAACGCCGAAAACAGCGTAGCTGGCCAGAAGCACGGGACTTGCCAATACCACCCAATGCAGAGGGATAAACGCCGCGATCGGACCGGCGAACATGCCGGCCAAAAGGGGCAGTAAAAATGGCAGCAGGTTGTAGACAAACATTTCGCGCACAAAGGATCCGTACTTCCAGCGGGATTCCACCACCTGGAAATAGTCGTTGAACTTTTTATTCGTGGGCGGCTTTGCGACCCAGGAAGCAGGCATTTTCACAAAAAGAATCTTGAGTGACTCCCGGAGAATCAACACGGCATTTTTGACGGCCGTGAGCGGATGCCCGGCCCGCAGTTCATCCACCACCTTGAGCGTGATACCGACCGATTCGCGGGCTTTGAGATTTTCGGCAGACATGTACCCGGAAAGCCCTGTGATCACGCCATGGCCAAGCCCGATCAGTGTCAGCCAGAAGGGCGACAGACTCAGCACCGCGCCGCCCACGTAGGCAATGCCGATCGCGGCGGATAATGAAAACAAGGAGCGGTAACGCCAAAAATATTTCCAGATCGGTTCCGTGTCTTTTTCGAGCGGGTTCGTGTTCCAGCCGCCGCCCCTGACTTCATTCACCACGCGCGACATGATACGGAAAGCTCGTGCGACCTGATAAGGCTGCATCAATGCCAGCGCCACGTACGCCGGATTGGACATGATCAATTCCGCGGCGCCTTTAGGCACATCGATCAAGATCGTATGCGTCAGCGCGACAGGCGCCAAATAAGCCTTGCGCACAAAATCAACCCCCGGGCTCTTCCCCATCAAACTCATCGCCGTGCCGGCAATCCCGAGTGCCCAGCCCACAGGCCCCAGCAGCGTTCCAAGCAACAGCGCTACCATGCCGCCGGCAAAGGCCAGTTTGATCTGACTGCGTTCGCGCGCACCGCCCGAGAGATGATCGATCAACGTTCCGGCCGCGGCACCGGCAAGCGCCAGCGCCAAAACCATGGGAAGACTGGGAATCCCCGCGACAATCGCATAAGCCGCTGCAAACATGAGTCCCGTGACGTCGCCGCGAATACGTTCCGGCATTCTTTCAATGCGTTCAAAAAACGGCGCCACCACTTTGGCCTGAACGATCATGATCATGGTCACAAGCGTCAGCCACCAGGCCGAGTTCACCATCAGGACTTCCAGATAGCCAAACGCAAACGAGACAAACCCGTAGCCCATGGCAAGCACCACAACCCAGATGCCTACGGACACCAGCCCGCGATCCACCATGTCGTTGAGAATTTCACCGCGCAGGTCCAGCGCCACACTGCGGCCGAAATGCCTGAGATGCCACTGCATCACGTCAAACTGCACGATCC
>JAHFHB010000284.1 GCA_023247135.1 Candidatus Omnitrophota bacterium | reverse complement strand
GAACTATCAGGAACCGGGAGGCTGGATCACCTTCCGGCGCGGGCTGTCTCAACCTGGCAGCGGCACCTATGAGGCCAAGGCTATGGAACAGCTTGCCCGAATTTTTCAGGCAGGTTTTTTTAATGCGCGCTTTGCCAACCGCGAAACGCTGGTGATGGAAGGCGGCACAGGTTTCAAGATGGCCGAATCTTTTCCAAGCTATGTCGAGCGTCCCGAAACGGTGCCCTACTCTCCGGCGCGGCTTTTCAATCTCGGAGGGCATCGCGTCAGCATTCAAGTGCCGCATGATGAGCACGCAGACATGCGTTTGGAAGGAGTCTTTCAGGAAGAAGACATCTTTTCAGGGATTGCCGCACAACTGGCTAAAGATTCGACGCATCCCCGAATCATCATTGCCCACAATTTTACGGATGCGCACAATGTGGCTTTGGGAATCCAGGCCGCTTATGGCACGCAGGCCATGGTCATTGATGATCCTGAAGTATTGAGCCAGGGGAAGATTCCTGGACATTATGAAATTGTTTTTAATGCCAAATCTGCCGCGCTTGCGGAAGATCAGATTTTTAAACGGAACCAAAGTTTTGCGGAAGCGATTCAGCGCTCAGGCAATCTGCGGAGACAGAATCGTCAAGATTCTGCAAGCGTGCTGAAATCACAGGATTTCAGCACGCCGGATGTTGTGGTGGACTATGCGATCCGTGGCATGCGGCATACACTGCACGGCCTCTTTGAAAACTTTGACTATGATCTTATGTTTTTTGTGCCGGCCATGCCGCGGCTTGGAACCAAAACCGAGCACGGGATTCATTATGTGCGTGAAGATAATCAGTGGGTGCCGGTGCATCAAAGCGAGATCGCCCGCAAAACTCCGCGGGCCATTCGCACGGCTTTTCTGCGCGATTATGTCAGCGCCGAACTCGGGGTGCCGATTGAACAGACAGCCATCATTCCGCTGGAGGTCGTCAAGTCAGGGCCGGCGCGGATTCGCGAATACATCGACGAGCTTAAACTTCCCAAGGGTTCAATTCTTATTCCCGACGCTGTAGAAAACAAGCATTTGGAGGATATCGCGCTGGCGGCTATTCAAATCGAAAATGACTCTGCGCACAAACGGACCCTTCTGCGGGCCGGGAGCCCGGACTTTTTGAACGCGCTCATGGCGCAGCGCCGGGGATTTAAAGACGTCGCAGCCGGACGCGACCCAAAAACATTTGCGCCTTTGCAAAAACCGGGTGCGCCACTGGCCTTGATAGGTACTTTTCATGAAGCTACGCGCCGGCAGATCGAACGCGCGCATGCAGTATTAGGCAGCGAACTTCTGCTTCTTGAAATGGATGTCACTGCCGTCCTGCGGCGGGGGCAAAGTCTTAATCAAGAGTTCCTGCGGCTCCGGGAACAGATCACGCAAGCGTTAGATTCAAAACGCCCGGTCGTGCTTGCCACATCCAAGGAATATCAAGAACTGTCCCAGGCCGATTCAATTTTTATCGCCCAATCCTTAAGCGCCGTGATCAATGTGGAAACCATTCGCTCCAGGATGACGGCTCTTTTTGTGTCCGGCGGTGAAACTTTTGGAGCGCTGAATGACAGCATCTATCCGGATGGCGTGACGGTCGAAGGCCGCTTTGCCGGCGATGTTCCCTGGGGGATTTTCTACGGGGGGCTGGCCAACGGCATTCCGGCTGTGACCAAGCAAGGGGGTTATGACACGGATGCCGATGTGCTGACAGAATTTTTTCAACAGGCCAGGCAGGAGAAAGCGCCCTCCGGTCTTGAGCGGCTTGTTGCGGATATCCAAACACTTGTGCATCAATCGGGCCGCCCGCATCTTGAAGTTCTTTTGGCCGGTCCTGCTGCTGAAAAAGACGCGGCCCCCGAAAGCGGTCTGGATTTGGTAGTGCTTGATGCGTCCAGCGCTGCCGCGTCCATGACGGATGAAGCACTCGAAACCCTTGCCAAGAAATTCAAGGCAGCGCTTGAATCCATGGGCCATGCCTCGGTCCGCTTTCATCCCGTGTTATTGGCGACCCGCGATGGCTTTCTCAGAAATGAAAGTATGCAGCCGCCGTTTGCGCAAAGCAAAATTTTATGGTTTATCGGACAAGACCAGGTTGCTGGGCTTGAAACCGGCATTATCACAACCCCCGTAACGCTGAAAGCATACCTGTCCCGTCCCTCACCTCCGGTGAGGTCCGAAATGCGCCAGGGAACATTGACGGCAGAAGAGCTGGCGCGTCTTGCACCTTCTTTCTCTTCTGCGGAAGCATTTTTCAGCCAGATCAAAGAATGGGAAGCGGCGAACCCGGATGCCAAAATTCTCACGTTTGTGCGTCACGGCGAGTCGATGTCGAATCTTTTTCACTACTCCCAGTCCTACGACTCTTTTTCCCCGCTGACCCTGCGCGGACAAAAACAGGCAAGCGCGCTGGCGGCCTTCTTCAAGAGCTTGCATGTGGGTTTTGATCACACGGTGGCCAGCAGTCTTGAGCGCGCTTTAGACACTCTCAGGCGGCTTGCGAGTCAAAACGGCAGTAAACCCAAAAAGCTGCAGCGCTTTCGCGAAATTCTGCTCAATCCCATCGGCGAAATTCCTATGCACATTCTGAACGAAATCGACCCGGAGCTCTGGAATCGTTTTATCGAAAACCCGGAGCTTTTTCATCTGCCCGGCGGGCAGTTTTCCGGCCAAAAATTCAAAGAGTATTTTTTGAAATTTATTAAGGAGGATTTCATCCAAAAAACCGGCCGCAGAACCGTGGTGGCCAGCCACGGCATGACGATTCTTTTGGCCCTGATGTATCTGCTCGATATTCCGCGCGCGAAATACAATGATTTTTGGCCCAGGCTCGGTAACCCCGCGCATGCGGGGATCACGGTGCTGGCTTACCACCCGGGCCGGGAACACCCGTGGGAATTTCTGGTTAAAAGTGATGATACCTACATGGCCGAATCCCTCAGAGGGAAAACAACTGGCCGTCTGGCGATCGCGGCTGAACGCATCCGGTTTTACTTCCTTGCGTTTATGCGCTGGATCCAGAAATTTTTGGTCAACCCGAGCGATTGGCCGGATGATTATTTTTCAAAGTGGCGCACCTTTTTTGCAATGAACAAACGCCAGGCGATCCAGACTCTCAAAGACTACTGGGAACGAAGCGCCGGTCCTGTTGGGATTTTTGATCTGGATTGGCGCGTGGATGATGAGGCCCGCAAAATCAACGCTGGGCAATATCCTGAAGTTCGCGTGGTGTACGAAACCA
>JAHFHB010000283.1 GCA_023247135.1 Candidatus Omnitrophota bacterium | reverse complement strand
GCCTAGATAAATGCTATTCCCGCCAAGTGACATCCGTCACAGAACGAGTTTTACAGAAGGATAGAATGGAGGCGTCAAGAGGGAGCCACCGAAACCGACGAACGCGGGAGGTGGGCCATGATCAGGATGATGCCGGTCTTAGTTGCCTCGATGCTGGTGTTGGAGCCTGTCGGGCGGGTTGCCAGTGAGCCTCGTACGGCGGCTGATCTTTACGTCCGCAGCTATACCGAGCAAATGAAAGCAGTTGCGCGTACGCCTGCGGATGTTCGGGCAGAGGAGTATAGCCGCATGTACGAGTTTTGTGATGCGGATCATAATTGCGTGAGTCAGCGAAGCATGACTGATCCGGGCGTTCTGGCAGGAAGGTCTGGTGGGGTTGTCGCGATTCGTTCAGCGCTCGCTTGAGGCACCAAGGCCGAAAGATTCAAAGGCGAAGATCAGTGCAAGGGCTCCGGTGTGTAAGAGAATCCGAAGCATGGATGTTTGAAGGTGAAATTGGATGTTTATCGGCGTCTGAGCGTAGACAAAAAGGTAGCCGGTTTCAACTAAAAGAACCATAAGGGCTGGCAGCCAGGCGGCGTGCTCTTTGCCCTCTTGCTTGAAAGTAAGGGGTTTGTAGATCAGCGCCGCAAGAAAAAGCAGCCAAAGGCCGTGCCAGTTTTCAAAACGCCACTTGAAGACAACGAAAGCTGCCAGGATAAATTTGATTCTGTTCCAGTTTGTCAGCGCCGTGAGGAGTGACTGGAACGTCAGGGTTTGTATCAGGTGTGTCTTGTGGGGCGCGATGGATATCTTGAAATAAAGGAAGATCGCAAGCGGCAGCGCCAGGCCGCAGAGGTAAGGGGGAAAAGATTTCCACGCTGTGATTTTTTGCTTCCGGCCCAGAGCGAAAAGCCATAGCCCCGTGGCGGCGGTCATTGCGATAATAAAAAGAATTCCTTCGTTTTTAGTCCAGCCTGCAAAACCTGCAAAAAGCCCCGCCAACGCGAAAAGACGCGTTTCATGAAGCCGTAATCCGCTGATCCAAAGGAGGACCGCCATGGTTTCGAAGAAAGCCAAGGGAACGTCGCAGTACATGGCGCCTGCCCAGAAGCGGTAGGCGTAAGTCGTCATAAAAAACAGGCATGCCGCCAGGGCTGTGGCCCAGGAACGCCAGCAGGCGAGATACCACAGTACAAGGCCGGCCAATGAAAAGACAAAAACCAGCGAAATAATCATTGGCCAAATAAGCATTTCGCGTCCGAGCAGGTTCCAGCCCCAGGCCGTGATACCCGGAATCATGAGCGGGTAGTCGGTGTTGGCCCATTCTGTGTAGGGTGAAAATAAAAGCCGCCACTGCTCCGGGTCGCGGTGAAGAAAGCGTGCTTTCAACGTCCAGAAATAACGGGTATCCCATCCGCCAAAAGCATTCCAGCTCATGTACCCCGTCAAATAACTCCAAAAGTGATAAACCGCATAAGACACGAGCCCTGCCAGGAGCCAGCCGAGAATATTCTGGATGACCGGTGTGCCGGCGGGCTGGAGAAGCTGTGTGATTTTTTTCCACGAATTTTGCGGGGCGCTGCGGCAGGCCGGATTTTTAGATTGCGGAATTTTCAGACAAAGCAGAATGATGAAAGCGAGTGGAACAGCGGCGCTCAGCAACCGCGCTTGCGCGGCGCTGAAAACCTGAATACAGAAAAGCAGAAGCGAAACCAGCGCCATGCCGGTGACGGGGGAGAAGAAAACGATGAAAATCGTTTTGTATTTAAGCCGGCTGTTTGTAAGAAAACGCAGGAGAAAAAGAAATCCGAAAACCGTGCAAAGTGTCAGGGGGATCAGAAGTCTCATAGAATTCGCCGCGCGACGCCTCGCCCTTTGCCCGCGTTGTAGGCCCACCGGTAGCCTGTTTC
Source organism: Candidatus Omnitrophota bacterium (assembly GCA_023247135.1). Classification (GTDB taxonomy): domain Bacteria; phylum Omnitrophota; class Omnitrophia; order Omnitrophales; family Aquincolibacteriaceae; genus JAHFHB01. The sequence continues at coordinate 1,371 of JAHFHB010000283.1, read as the reverse complement.
CGCCAGCCGTTTCTCCGCCAGTTCAGCCGAACTGCAATAGACCAGGGCGATAGGTTCTTTCGTTTCCATGTTCAGGAGGAATGGGGCTAGAAAATTTTGGGCATCGTAACAAAATTCTTTAGATTTTGCATCGGCAGAGTACGGCGTATCATAGATGAGAGACGCGCTTCCTTTTTTGGGTAAAATCGGCTGAAAGATTTTGAATTGAAAGCCAGGTAAGTGATAACCGCCGTCGCGGCCGCTCAGGAGTTCGGCGGCCAAGCGTGGATGGACAGGCAGAGTGTTTGGTTTGAGGGTTATTACTGAAAGAATGATTGCGAGGGCATGAAAACCAAGACTTACAGTGAATTTGAAACGCTCAACTCCGGATGTCATTAAGAATCCCGTTTAGGTTGGTCCGTGTATTTATGGAAGGAGGCAGTTAATTATCGAGATGTTGGGGCTAAAAGTTGAGGTAACAGACTGACAGACAATGTTTTGCGCACTCATATTAATTTTAAATTAATTTAATATTTATAAAAATTATAAACAGGGCTTTTTACCCTGCATTTTTATGCGGCTGCCTGGCCCCGGGCAGGAACCGTGGTATCCTTTAAAAAAGACAAAAATAACTTAAATTCTCTGACAGCCCGCAAGGAGACTGCCAAGTTGTTACCTTTTCGTTTTAAACGCGTTAGCTCTGCCACCGCCCTTTTCTTTTTTCTGATTTCACAGGGTGTTGGCGCGCAGCCGCCCTGGATTCCAGAGGGGGCCGCGATTTATTTTCAGCCGTCATTGCCCGCGGAACTTGGAAAAATTGAAGCCGTCCGCAGTGGCAACGGGCCGCTGATTTTTCATATTCAGGAAGCGCACGGCGACAAAGCCAGTCAGGAAAACATCCGCCGCATTCTCGACTACCTCCATGAAACGTATCAGGTGAATACGGTTTTTCTGGAGGGAGATAGCGCAGAATTGCACCCTGAGCTTGTAAGATTTTTTCCTGAAAAGCCTGCCTGGACCCAAGCAGTTTTGAAGCAGCTTTTTGCTTGGGGCGCGGTTTCAGGCCCGGTTCTTTTTTTAGCGGAGCAGAATCAAACCCGCGGATTTGGGGTGGAAGATCCCGCCGTGTATGCCGCCAATGCGCGCGCATTTGCTGCGGTGCTGAAAGCTCGTAAAAAAACAAAAATATTTCTTGCGGCCATGAACCGGCAGATCGAGCGCTTGAGCGCGCCCTATCTGAGCCCCGCTCTGAGACGTTTTCTCAAAGACGAAGACCGTTTTGAAACAGGCGCTCTGCCTTTTCAGGACTGGCTCGCTCAGGTGAAAACGCTGGCAAAGAACAAACTGAAAATTGATCTCGAAAGCCCGCGGGCTCAAGCCGATTGGCCCATG
>JAHFHB010000282.1 GCA_023247135.1 Candidatus Omnitrophota bacterium | reverse complement strand
ATAGAGGACATGGCCCGCGCGCGGTTCAGACATTTCCTGCGCCAGTTTCAAGCGTTGGGCTTCTCCGCCGGAAAGCGTCGTGGCAGCCTGCCCGAGACGCAAGTAGCCGAGTCCCGTGCTTTCCAGCAGCACAAGTTTCTCCTGCAGATTTTTATTGCCTGAAAAAAAACTGCGCGCAGTCTCCACCGTCATGGCAAGAACATCGTCCACATTTTTCCCCTGCAGGCAGATTTCAAGCACCTCACTGCGAAAACGCTTGCCGCCGCAGGTTTCACAGGGCATGAAGACATCCGCCAGAAAATGCATCTCGACTTTAACCTGCCCTGCGCCTTTGCAAACCGCGCAGCGGCCGCCATCCACGTTGAAGGAAAAGGCCGAAGCGGTCATGCCCTTTTGCCGTGCATCCGGGGCGGCGGCAAACAGTTTACGGATCTCATCGTAGGCGCCCATGTAAGTCGCCGGATTGGAACGCGGCGTTCTGCCGATGGGAGATTGATCCACAAGGACGATTTCTTCGATCTGTTCAAACCCGCGGATACTTTCAACCTTGCCGGGATCCTGCACGCTCCGGCCCCGCTGGCGCAGATAATTCTTGTACAGCACGTCATACACCAAAGTGCTTTTGCCCGAACCCGAAACACCGGTCAATACCACGAATTGTTCCAGCGGAATCGTTACGGAAATTTTTTGCAAATTGTGCTCGGCGGCTCCCCGAATTTCAATCCACTTTTGCTTTTTGAGTTTCTGCCGGGCCCGGCGCGTTTCATCCCGCACGCTTTTGCGGCCCGAAAGGTACTGGGCAGTGAGAGAGGTTTCGCTCCGGTGCAAGTCCGCAACACTGCCTTGAAAAAGCAGCCGGCCTCCCCGCTCCCCGCCGCCGGGGCCCAGATCCAGCACCTCATCTGCGGATTCGATCATGGCACGGTCATGCTCAACCACCACCAGCGTGTTACCGAGATCGCGCAGTTCTTTCATGAGGCGGATCAAAAGATCGTTGTCGCGTTCGTGCAGTCCGATGCTGGGTTCATCCAGGACATAAAGCGTATCCACCAGAGCAGAGCCCAAAGATGAGGCCAAGTGGATGCGTTGAACTTCACCGCCGGAAAGAGTGCGCGAAAGCCGCGCCAAGCTCAAGTAACCCAAACCGACCTCTACCAGAAAACGTACGCGCCGCCTGGCTTCCTGATAAACGGGCTCCACGCGGGCTTGATCGCCCGGCGCAAATTGCAGTCCGTCCAGAAACCGGATCAGTTCCGCCAGCGGCAGGCATTGCAGGTCGTAGATATTCTTTCCCGCAAGAAAAACGGACAGGCCTTCGGGCTTGAGACGCGACTCACGGCAGTCCGGGCAGGGGACATAATTGCGGTACTTGCTTAAAAAAATCCGCACGTGCATCTTGTACGTTTTTGTCTCAAGGTACTCAAAAAAATCCTTGACGCTGAAATATTTTTCGCCGGCGCCTCCCTGCAAGATGATCTTTTTTTCCGTCGCGGATAAGTTTTCCCAGGGTTTGTCGGCCGGGATTTTTTCACGGCGGCAAAAAGCGAGCATCTGCCTGAATTCCCAGGCCGAACTGGGTTTGGTCCAGGGCTCGATCGCGCCCTGCGCAAGCGTTTTGGAAACATCGGGGACAACCAGGTCCCAATCCATGGTAATGATCCGGCCGAATCCCTGGCAGGCCGGACAGGCGCCGAGCGGGCTGTTAAACGAGAACAGATTCGGCGCAGATTCTCTGAAAGTGCGCGCGCAAGCAGGGCAGGATAACTCCGCAGAAAATTTCAACGTCTGGCCCTGCGTGAAAGCCAGCACACGGCCCCGCCCCAGGCGAAATGCCAGCTCCAAAGACTCAATCAGGCGTTTTTTTTCGGAGGCCTGAATCGTCAGGCGGTCCGCGATGACACAAAGCTCCTCTTTGGGAAGGTGGGCGGGCTTGATCGCTGCCAGCGCCGCGGGTTTTCCGCCGATTAAAAGCTCTGCAAATCCCTGTTTTTCCAGCTCGGGCAAGAAGGCTTTGAGATCCGCCGCACGTTTGGATTTCCAGGGAATCGTAAAATACAAAATAGCCTCGCGGCCGGCCCAGGCCTCGAGCAGATAAGCCGCGGCCGATGTACCGTCGCTTTTAAGCGCGCTCACGCGGCAGTCAGGACAAAAAACTTTTCCGGCCCGTGCAAACAAGAGACGCAGGTAGTCATTAATCTCCGTCTGCGTGCCCACGGTGGAACGCGCATTGGTAATGACGTTTTTGGCTTGAATGGCAATGGCAGGGGGAATGCCTGCGACCGATTCCACATCGGGTTTTTCCATGCGTTCCAGGAACTGCCGCGCATACGCCGACAGCGACTCCACGTAACGCCGCTGGCCCTCGGCATACAATGTGTCAAAGGCGAGCGAAGATTTGCCTGATCCCGAAACTCCTGTGACGACGTAAAGCCGTCCGTGCGGGAGCACGATATCCAGATTTTTCAGATTATGGGTTTTAACACCCTTGAGGAGAATGGCATCCATAGAGAAGGGTTATAATAATATGGGACGCCATCCGGTTTTCATAGCTGTAATCTTTTCTGCCGCTCGCTAAGCAATTCTTTATAAGCTTTCTTCATTTCATCGCTTAAAAAACTACGGCTTATCAGTCTTTCCCATTCAGGGAAAGCATCTTTCAGTTGTTCAAAGCACGCTTCAACGGCCTTTTGATCTAAGCCCAATTTTTCATAAGCAAAATATTTTACCCAATCATTTCGTGTTAATTTCGACTTCTTCCCCGCCAAAGGAACAGCGAGCTCCTCTTTAGATTTTCCAGAGGTCACAATCGTACTATTTAGGAAATCATATGCGGGAGCCAGTTTAAAAACCTGATTGTCTTCTGAAAAAAGGGAGAAGTTTTTAGCGTGCATATCTTCATTACCTGTTAAAAAACAGAAAATGGTACGCAGATAAAATTCACGGCATTCAATGGCTGGGAAAGTCGTGAATTTCTGAACTGCCTCAGCAAGGTTTTCCATCGACGTGTTGTATTTAACCTCTCTAGATAAACCCAGGAGTTGGGCAAAATCTTCCAGAAAAAGTCTTTTTCCTCTTCTTCGGTCAAACCGCTTGATGAAGTAGGTGCGAGTTCCATCTTTGGCGTAAACCAAACCATGGAGAGGGACTTGAATGCCCGCCGCCGCCGCTAGATGCATGGTTAAGTCTTCATTCTCCGGCACTTCGCGGTAACCAGCTGGAGCGGGTTTTAAAATATAGGTTCCACCCCGGTCCAAAATCTTAAACTCACCAGCCGA
>JAHFHB010000281.1 GCA_023247135.1 Candidatus Omnitrophota bacterium | reverse complement strand
CGGGGCCTACTATGCCTGGCTGCGCCGGACGGTTGAGCTGACTTGCCGCCAGCCCGAGGAAGAAAAAAGGCTGGTCTTTATCAATGCTTGGAATGAATGGGCGGAAGGGTGCCATTTGGAGCCGGACCAGCGCTATGGTTACGCCTGGATCCATGCAACGCGGCGGGCACTGTGTGAAAGTAGCGTTCCACAACGATCTTTCGCGTGTGCCAAGGAATAATCATGGGGGCGATCCGAGGGGCCGCGGTTGCGATTCCGGTTTATCAAGAAAACCTCAGTGTTTTCGAAGAAATTTCACTGCGTCAAATCCACTCAGTCCTGAAATCCTGTCCCATCTATTTTGTCCTCCCAGAAGGTTTATCACCTTCCTACCTTGCTTCCTACGGGGGGCGCCGGCTTTATTTTAAGAATGATTTTTTTAGAGATGTGCAGGGCTATAACCGGCTGCTCTGCTCCGCAGAGTTTTATGAAAAGTTCAGCTGTTATGAGTATGTTTTGATCGCGCAACTGGACTCGTTTGTTTTCTCCGATCAATTGGAGTATTGGTGCGTAAAGAAATACGATTATATCGGAGCCCCTTGGACTTTTGAGGTCTCTCAGTATGCGCATACTCGCGAGAATTTACCGGTCCTGCACCGGTATCCCGTGTTGAAAAAATTAAGATCGATTTTCCGGCAGGATTTTCTGGTCGGGAACGGCGGGTTTTCTCTCCGAAAAGTCGGCACTTTCCTGAGGATTCTCCGAGAGTGTCCTGAGACAAAAATCGAATTTGAAAAAAAGGCGAAGAAATTTTTGAAAGAAAGCGGGAGTGCGGCGGCCAACGAAGATAATTTTTGGGCGCTGTGGGTGCCCCGGCATTTCAGGCAATTCAGGGTTCCTGCATTTCACGAAGCGTTGCGGTTTTCGTTTGAAATAGAACCGCAATATTGCTATCAAAGAAACCAGAACCAATTGCCCTTTGGGTGCCATGGGTGGGAAAAGCACGGCTTAGATTTTTGGGCGCCTTTTTTGAGAAGGTATGGCTATGACCTTTAAGACCAAAGGGTGGCGAGAGGGGGTTCGGGTTCGAATGATTTTACCCTTCTCGCTCATGAAAAATATTTTTTTGCTTTGGATTCAAATATTCCGGGCGAAAAACGTCATCGTCATCAACCTGGAAGAGCATGTCGGTGACCTGGTTGCCTGTGAGCCCGTCGTTCGAATTGTGCGGCGTGAGAAACCCGATGCTTATCTTGTGTGGGTGACCCAATATCAAAATCGCTGTCTGGTCCAACATCATCCGGACATCGACTTTACACTGGGGGTGACCTGTCTCCACGAATGGATGTGTTTAAAAAAAACGTGCTTCCCGTTCCGAGTCATTGACCTACATATCGACGAAAGATCGTGCAGCGTATTCGGCACAAAACTGGCGAATAAGAATCGTCATGGCGTCACATTGGAAAACTATTATTTTCATGGCGGTATTTTAGAAGCATTTTTAATGGCCGCGGATTTACCCAAACAGAACCTTGCCCCAGTTTTTTATTTTGGAAAAAAAATCAGGAGGGATTGTCCTGAGGGGCTTGTGGTGTTTCACTGTGCGTCCAACGAAGACTGCAGGAATTGGAGGGATGACGGTTGGAATGATTCGGCCCGGATGTTGATCGAGGGGGGCTATGCGGTTGCTGAAGTGGGCTTAAAGCCCCGAGTCCCTATTGTTCATAAAAATTTTCACAATTACTGCGGCAAATTAACTTTACAGGAGATTGCTGCGCTGATCAAAAAATCAAAGCTATTTGTCGGGATCGACAGTGCCTTTGCGCACTTTGCAAACGCGGTCGAGACACCGGGAGTCATTTTGCTGGGGCATTACCGGGACTTTAAAAAATACATGCCGTATTCGGGCCGCTATAAAACCGGTGAAAATGCCACCGTCCTTCACTATGATGGGAATGTCAAAGATATTCCAACCTCTCTGGTTCTGGAGGCGATCCATGACAGACTGACACGCGGCCAGCAAAAGGATGCGGAGTCATCGGTAACTACGTGTGGTTTATCGCAATCCTCTCATTTATATCGATGACAGACGAAAGCGCTAAAACCAGACGAATTCGCCGTGCTGATTTTTTCAGCACGTACCTGAAAGGCCGGGTCATCGATATCGGCTGCGGCAAAGATCCAGTCTTGCCCACGGCAGAACCTTACGATTCCATTTATGGACACCCCCACGCCGGCAAAATTGCTGAATTCAAACCCGTGGAGAGCTATGATTGCGTTTATAGCTCCCATTGCCTGGAACATATGGACAATGTGCCCGATACATTGAGGCAATGGTGGGGGCTCGTACGGCCCGGAGGGTATCTTGTGCTCGTGGTTCCGGATGAGGAGCTGTACGAACAAGGCTTTTGGCCCAGCCGTTTCAATCCTGACCATAAAGCAACTTTCCGCATGGGGAGTACCGGGGCGGAATCGCCTGTCTCTTACGATCTTGTGGAACTTATCTCCCAATTGCCGCAAGCGGAGCTTGTGTCAGCGGAACGTCATACGACCGGTTACATTCCTTGGCTAAAATGGAATCAGGGCCAAACGATCCGGCAAAAGGAAAGACTGATGGCATGGCTAAAACCGCTCAAATCTTTTTTGAAAAACCACGGACTTGAGTATTCTTTGCTCGGGCTGTGTGCCGACCGCCTCTGCGGCTTTCCGGTGGATCAGACGCTAGGACGGGCGCTTGCCCAGATTCAAATTGTCTGCAGGAAAAGTTAAAGCGGGTTTTATAGTTCTTAGTCCGATACGGCTGCAAGATCAGTCGCCTTAGGGCTGGGATCCGGCTTTATAGTCATTAAGACGTCAATATACTCCGCACGTAAACCCCGGCTTAAGTCATCCGGGGTAAAAATGCTCGTGGCTAAACCCGTTGCGTTCAAAATATAGTCACAAATATCATAGCCCCAATGGAAAGTAACAAGGGCGCTTTGAGGGCCGATGGGGTCATCGTGATACGTTGCGGGCATGCGGTGATCCACCGTGCCGTCAGGGCGTAGCGCCGCGTGCTGTAAAGAACGTTGGTTTTTATTGACGAGCGGCACTGTGAAAAGATGCGCCCCGCCCGGTTTCAAGGTTCTCGCAATCTCTAGAAACGCCTTGTCCGGGTGGAAAAGGTGTTCGAAAACGTCCTGCGTGATATGAAGATCAATGCTTTCATCCGCGAAGGGCAAGGCCTCCATATCTACGCAGAGCATCTCGCGGTCGTAAGATCCACGCACAACGTTTTTTATATAATGCGAGGGAATATAATTTTTGCAATC
>JAHFHB010000280.1 GCA_023247135.1 Candidatus Omnitrophota bacterium | reverse complement strand
TCATGGCGTGCGCGCCCCAGCGATGCAGTTCGCGCATGATCCCGAAGGGCACGTGCTCACGCATGGCGACAATATCGTTATAGGCGTATTCCACCGTGGGGCGGTAATAGAACATGAGCAGAATGCCGCTCACCACCAGAGTCAGAAACACGAAAAAGGAAAGCCCGCCGGCGCACCAGGTAAAACCAAAACGCGCGCCCGATTTACGCACGCGCACCGGATGGAGGTGAAAAAACACGTTCGTGAGCACAGTCATCGCGCGGTCTTTATCGTCGTCGCTATAGCCGTGGCGGAAAATAGATTTTCCGACCTGTGTTTTCAGGCGGAAATCTTTAAAGCTGAATTCCGGCAGCTTGGGAATAAAATCGCGCCAACTTTTCTTCGGTTGCTTTGAATCATCAGCCATTTTATAACTCCTAAAACCGAGATTGCTTCGTCGGCCCACGGCCTCCTCGCAATGACGTCATTGCGAGGGAGCGAAGCGACCGAAGCAATCTCAGTGTCTGAATCATTAAACCGCCAGCAGGCTGAGCGGATTCATCCACTCGCCTTTTTCAAATTGAAATTTTTTGCTCTTATCGATCAAAATTTGTCCGTCATCCGCCAGGCTGATGGAAAAACGTTCCAGCGGCCGCGGCGCCGGGCCTTCAAAATTAATGCCGGTCTTGTAAAAACCACTGCCATGGCAAGGGCATTTAAATTTCTGTTCGCCGTCCAGCCAGCTCGGCTTGCAGCCCAAATGCGTGCACACGGTTGAAAGAGCGTAAATGCCTTCGGGCGAGCGGATGACCCACACGCCAAACTTATCTTCCCAGCGCGTGTCCACCTTGCCAACTTCGTATTGATCGGGCTTACCCACCTTAAAAGAGGTCTTGGGTTCGAATAAAACATTCGGGAAGAGAAAACGAAGCACCGTGGAAAGCGCGGAGACAGTTGCCGCCGCAAAAACAACCCAGGCGAGGCTTAACCATGAGATCATAAACTGGCGGCGCGCCGGAGAAGCCAGAGGTTTCACGGGCGCAGCAGTCACAACAGGTTTTGGCGCGGCCTGGGCAACGGCCGGGGCAGGGGTAGCGGCCGGAACTGGCGTCACCGGCGATGCCGTTGATGGGTTGCTGGCTAGCGGTATGTCTTTGTTTTCTTCGCCCATGCTATTTCGTAGGGAACAGGCATGCCTGTTCCCTACCACTTTCCTTAAAATTTAGCGCTTAACGACTTGCAACGCTTCCAGAGCGGCCTGCCTGACTTTGAGACTGGGGTCCGTTCTGGACAAATCCTTCAATAAAGACAAGCTCTCGGGTTTCTTCAAGAGTCCCAGCCCTTTAACCGCACTCGAGACAATTTCTTCCGAACGGGCCTCGTCCATGCCTTCGATCGTGCTCACAGTGCGGCGGTCTGCCATCTTGAGCAACTCCTCATAGCCCGCCGCACTGCCCAGCCTTGCCAGTGCTAGCGCCGTATTCCAACGCACATCGGCCACGGCATCTTTCAAAAGAGGCTCCAGCGCCGGGATGCTGATCTCGGGCTTGCCCAAAACCCCTAAAACATACGCGGCAGTTTTGCGGATTTCTGCCTGCGGACGCGACAGAAACTCGACCACATTATCGGTCGACTGCACGTCACGCCTTAGCCCGAGCGCCCACAATAAATAAATCTGAACGTCCGGATCCTGCTCCGCTGTCAGCGCGGCTCGCAGCGCAGCCACGGCCGCCGGGTCCTCAAAACGCCCGAGCGCCAGCGCCATGTAAGAACGCGTGCGGCCATCGTACTCAGACGGCGATGCAAGGATATGAATGACTTCCTTCATCACGCCGCCGGAGCGCAGCATGCCGCGCCCCAAATTGATTTCGTTGGAAAGCTCAAACGCTTTTTGCCAACGTTTGCTGGGCGAACCGGTTTTAATCGCAGTGATCAGAGATTCCGGCGTTTCTTCTTCGCGCGTCAAAAGCACGACCGTACACAAAAGAACCGCCATCCCGACTGCGATCACCAGCGGGAAAATAAAAAGCCCGAAAAAAAGTTTACGCCCCGAGCCTGATGGAGACGCAGAATCTACCATGTTTCACACCCTCATTCAATATGCATTTCGGACTCAAAGCGTTACGCCGCCATACGTTGCGCTTTGCTGTAAAAAAAAGCAAGCAGTAAAATCAGCGCGATATCAAGGCCGACTGCGGCCGCGACATACGGCAGGCCGCCGCCGCCAAATCCGTAGCTGTGAAGCCCGGCGCCCAGCACAAAATTAACGCCGTACCAGGCCATCACCACTCCCAAAAAAGCTGCCGCGGAGCCGGCCGCAAAGCCAAAGGGGTTCAGCCAGCCGGCGAAGCGCCCGTGCAGCACGAGAATATACCCCAGAAGCGCGATGAGCGCCCAGGTTTCTTTAGGGTCCCAGCCCCAAAAACGGCCCCAGGAATAATTGGCCCAGACGCCACCCAGCACCGTGCCCGCCGCAAGTAAAATCACTCCGATCTGAATCGCACGGTACGTGTATTGACAAAGCTGGCGGTTGGATTCTTCTTTTTGCGGGTGCAGGACGAAGCCGAGCACAGCGCCGTGCGCCAGGCCCCAGGAAAGCGCGAAGGCCCCGTAGCTCATTGTGATCGTGAGCACATGCACGGTGAGCCAGAGATTACTGCGCAGAACCGGCACCAGCGGCGTAATCGAAGGATCGAGCATGGCCGGAAATTTTTGCGCCAAAATCAGTGCGCCCATGGACACCAGCGCCGCCACGCGCCGGATCAAGGGCGCGCGGCAGGCGAGGGAAAGCAGAATGGAGAAAAAAAGCGCCGCCCAGGAAACCCAGATGATCGATTCGTACATGTTACTCACCGGCGGGCGGCCCGCGATAACGCAGCGTAAATAAAAACCATACGTGTGCAGGGCCATGCCAGCCGCGAGCGCCAGCGCTTCGGCGCTCCGCATCGCAGTGCGCACCAAACTTTCTTTGCGAAAAACAAGTAGGGCCAGCAGACCCAGAAACAAACTGCTCAAATAAAATTTCCATGCGCGCGCAAAGGGCGCCAGGCGCAAATAGGTGCGTTCGTGATTTAAAACTGATTCGGGCAAAATAACGCCGCCCGATTCCAGCAGTGCGTGAAGCTGTGCGGCAAAACGCAGGGAGATTGCCGTTTCCGGCAGGCCGCCGGCGGATTCGCGCGACCGGCTCAACACCTCTTTCAAGGCCTGCATGAAATGCCTCAGGCTCTCGGGATTATAGAAATCAGCCAGGTTTGAAGAGGGGGCGGTCATGCCGGCCAAGGGCAGCCAAGCCGCGCGCGCGTCTTGAGTATTC
>JAHFHB010000031.1 GCA_023247135.1 Candidatus Omnitrophota bacterium | reverse complement strand
TGAACCGGTACGTTATGCGGCGTCAGAAAAAGGCGCGCTGACGCTGGCGAAAATCTGTTTGGAAACCGGCCGTTCCCACCAGATTCGCGCTCAGGCTGCGTTCATGGGATTCCCTGTTTTGGGCGATGCGAAGTATGGCGTAAAGCTTGATACCGCGGGCCTGATAACCCGGCCGGCCCTGCACTCGATCAAGCTGGAGTTTCCGCATCCGATGAGCGGGGAACTCCTATGTTTCGAAGACGTGTTACCGGAAGATATGCGGAGGGTTGGACGGCGATGAACAATGATTCGGTTCTAAAACAAAAAAGGGCTGAACCCGTTTGGGTTCAGCCCTTGATTTGCCGAAAAAGATTACTTTCTCTTTTTCTTGCTAGCCGCTTTCTTCTTCGCTTTTTTCTTTGCCATTTTTGTATCCTTTCTTCAGTGTTAGGAAAGCCCGCGAAAGGCTGCGAGTTTCCACTTGCTAATTTCTAACGGCACAACTTGACTTACACTTGATCACTTTCTTTAATACGAACATGATTCTACGTCCATAATTTTTAAAACGCAAAAATTATTTTTCAATTTTCGAAAATAATTCACAATCGTTTAATTGACGTCGTCATTGCGAGGAGTGTTTTTTGCGACGAAGCAATCTCGGTTTTTCTTTAATCGCGTGCTAAGATTGCTTCGGGTCGTGCTTCGCACGTCCCTCGCAATGACATGATTGATGCTGGAAAAAATTTAAAGATCATGAAGATTAAAAACATGGATTTGGATTTTGTGATTTTTTATTTCATTCCGACCCAAAGGAGTCTCGATGCGAACGCATAAAAATAATTTTGCATTCTCAAAAGCGACGCAAACGGCTTTGAAGCTGGCGCTGGAAGAAGATGTCGGCCGAGGGGATATTACTTCGGCCACCCTGATCCCCCTTGGGCGCCGGGCCCGGGCGGTGGTGTGGGCCAAGCAAGGCGGAACTTTTTGCGGGGCCGCAGTTTTCGAAGAGGTCTACCGGCTTTTGGACCCGCGTGTCCGGGTCAAGCCGCTTTTACGCGATGGCCGGCGGTTTCCAAAAGGCGCCAAGTTGATCCGGCTTGAAGGTCCCGCGCGTTCCGTTTTAAGCGGGGAACGTGTGGCGCTCAATTTGCTGGCGCACCTCTCCGGTATTGCAACCCGGACGCATGAATTTGTGCGGCGCGTTGCGCATTCACCCGTTTTGATCCTGGATACGCGCAAAACGACGCCGCTTTGGCGCGAAGTTGAAAAATACGCGGTGCGCATGGGCGGCGGAAAAAATCACCGGCTGGGGCTTTATGACGCCATTTTCATCAAAGAAAACCACCGGGCTTTTGCCGACTTTAAAAAACTGGCGAAGTTCCGCGGACGCTTTGAAATTGAAGTGCGAAACCTTAAAGAGCTGCGCGAGGCGCTCAAGCTTGAACCCGGAGTCATTCTGTTCGACAATTTTAAACCCGATGCGTTGCGCCAGGCAGTACGGCTGGCTAGAAAGATCCAGCCGCAGGTGATTCTGGAAGCCTCCGGCGGCATGACGCTTGAAAACGTCGTGCATTACGCCGCGATGGGGGTGGACTGGATCTCCGTGGGAGCGCTCACGCACTCCGCTCCGCCGCTTGATTTTTCCATGCTGATGGAGTGAGGCATGGGCACTACCGTGTCTGAAACCTTCAAGTTGACGTCAAAAATGAAACCGTGCGGCGATCAGCCCGCCGCCATTGAGGCCATCACCGCGGCGTTTCAGTCGGGCAAAAAGGAAGCGGTATTGATCGGCGTTACGGGTTCGGGAAAAACCTTCACGATGGCGCATGTCATCCAGAGGATGCAGCGGCCCACCCTCGTGATTTCCCACAACAAAACTTTGGCGGCGCAGCTGTACGCAGAGCTGCGTGAGTTTTTTCCTGAGAACGCGGTCGAGTATTTCGTGTCGTATTACGATTATTACCAGCCGGAAGCGTACATCCCGCACACTGACACCTACATCGAAAAGGACGCGTCCATCAATGACGACCTCGACCGGCTGCGTTTGCGCGCGACGAGTTCTGTTCTTTCACGCCGCGACTGCATTATCGTGGCGAGCGTCTCCTGCATTTACGGACTGGGTTCTCCCGAGGACTGGCAGGGCATGCTGATTCAGATTGAACAGGGCCATGCCTGTGAACGCGAAAAGTTCATTGCTGAACTGGTTGCGCTGCAATATGAACGCGTGGATGCCGAATTAAAGCGTGGAACTTTCAGGGTGCGCGGCGGGCGGATTGATTTGTTCCCGTCTTACGGAGACGCGCCGAACCGGATAGAAATCGAAGGCGGGAAAGTGATTCACATTGAATTGCTGGATGCGGCCGATCAACGGCCGGTGCGCGCTCTGGAACGCCTGGCGATTTATCCGGCCAAGCACTTTGTAACGCCTTCGGCCCGGTTGCAGGCCGGCATGGAAGCCATTCGCGCCGAATTGACCGCGCGTCTGCGTGAGATGACTCTCGCCGGCAAAGAGGTCGAGGCGAGAAGACTGGATTCGCGGACGCTTTATGATCTGGAGATGCTTAAAGAAGTCGGGTATTGTTCGGGCATTGAAAATTACTCGCGGCATTTATCCGGCCGCGCGCCCGGAGAAGCGCCTGCGTCGCTGATTGATTATTTCCCGAAAGATTTCATGACGATCATCGACGAGTCCCATCAAACTTTGCCGCAGATACGCGGCATGTATAACGGGGATGCCGCGCGCAAGCGCGTACTGGTCGAACACGGCTTCCGGCTGCCCTCCGCGCTGGACAACCGGCCGCTCAAATTTGATGAGTTTGAACGCAAGATCGGTCCGCTGCTGTATGTCTCTGCAACTCCCAGCGATTATGAGATGGGCCGGACTCCCGTGCACGTCGAGCAGATCATCCGCCCGACCGGCTTGCTCGATCCTGAAATCGAAGTGCGCAAGACTCGCGGCCAAATCGATGATTTGATCGGCGAGATTAAATCACGCGTGGCCGTGAGCGAGCGGGTGCTTGTGACGACGCTGACCAAGAAAATGGCGGAAGACCTCAGCCGTTATTTGCGTGAAGTGGGTGTGAAAGGACAGTACCTGCATTCCGAGATGGACGCGTTTGAACGCGTGGAGGTTTTACGCGATCTGCGTTTGAAAAAATATGATTGCATCATCGGTGTTAACCTTTTACGCGAAGGCCTGGATTTGCCGGAGGTTTCGCTTGTGGTGATCCTGGATGCGGATAAGGAAGGATTTTTGCGCAGCGAGGTTTCTTTGATTCAGACTGCCGGCCGCGCTGCGCGTCACATCAAGGGCAAGGTCATCATGTATGCGGACCGCATCACCGACTCGATGGCGCGCGCCATGGCCGAAACTTCGCGCCGCCGGAAAATCCAGCGGGCCTATAATGAGCGCGAAGGCATCACCCCGCAGACCATTAAAAAAGAAATCCGTGAGGGGATTGAGCGCTACAAGGCGGCGGAGCATTTTGTCGCAGAGGCGGTGGGGGAAGACGACGCGCAGTACGAGATAAAGACTCATCTGGCTTATTTGAAAAGCCGCATGGAAGCCGCTGCGCGTGCGCTCGACTTCCAAAAAGCCGCTCAGTACCGCGATGAAATTCGCAGGCTCGAAGCCAAGCCATGATCCTATCTCTATTAATACCAATGGGTTAAGTATATTTTAGCGCCGCCAGCCAGACCCGCAAACCCGGTATTCGCAGGCCTCATCCCGTTTCTGAGACTTAAGTTAGGTAAATTGACATCCACAGCTGCTTTGATTTATAATCCTAAACTTTTGGGTCACGGTACGTTTTGCCTGCCGGGTTCCTTCAGGATCTCATGATTAAAAAATCAACGCTGCTTCTTTTATTAATAGGCGCAGGCTGCGCTTTGGCTTTTGCTGAAGAACAGGCCGTGGTGCCAACCGGACTGGTGAAGCTCGAAGACGCTCGTTATCCGGTGGCGCTTTTGGTGCCCGAAACTTATTCGGTGAAACAGGCGTATCCGCTGCTTGTGGCGATTCCTTCTGAAGGCGCGTCGCCCGAGGATGCTTTGGCGCCGTGGCAAAGTTTTACAAAACGCCGCAGCTTGATTGTGCTCGCGCCTTCGAATCTGCGGCCGGAGGATTTGCCCACGGCCATGGACGCCTGGATTCTAAAGATCATGCAGGAAGTGACGGAGCGCTACAAGATCGATAAGCACAGCATTTATCTCGTGGGCGAAGGCGGCGGTGCGCATTACGCGGCTTATCTGGCGGTGCAGCATCCGGAAGCTTTTTCATCGGTGGCGCTGATCGGGGCGGCGTGGAAGGGCCGCTACGGCGAGCTTATTCGCATGAAGAAACATCCGAGCGAGCAGCTGCCCTTTTTACTTTACGCGCCGGCGGATCAGCCGGGTTTGGCTGAAGCGCTGACCGAGGAAGCTTATGCGTTTGAGAGAAAAGGTTATCCGGTCACGGTCAGCCAGGTAGGCTCCGCCCCGGAGCTACTCAAAGTCGATTTCAGAAAACAACTCTTTGAATCTTTGGAAGCCAAAAGCCGCGACTGGCGCGACTTTCGGGAAGCGCACAGCAAGTCCCTCAGGGAACAGGTTCGCGCAGGCGTCAAAGAATTTTTTACTGTTTGAGAATTTATCTAAATTAAAGGAACGGGAGAAAATCCATGAAACTGACAGGCGCTCAGATTTTGATCAAGAGTCTTGAAGAAGAAGGCGTGGACGTGGTGTTCGGACTGCCGGGCGGAGCCATTCTGCCGACGTTCGATGCCCTTTATGATTCCAAAATCAAGTTCATTTTGGTGCGCCATGAACAGGGCGCGACACACATGGCGGACGGTTATGGCCGCGCCACGGGAAAGCCGGGTGTCTGCCTGGTGACCTCCGGACCCGCGGCTACCAACACCGTGACCGGTTTGGCCACAGCCTACATGGACTCCGCGCCGCTGGTCTGTATCACCGGCCAGGTGGCGACGACCGCAATCGGCAGTGACGCGTTTCAGGAAGCCGATGTGGTCGGCATCACGCGGCCTGTGACCAAACATAATTATCTGGTGCGCGACGTGCGCGACATCACCCGCATTGTGAAAGAGGCTTTCTACATCGCTCGCACGGGGCGTCCCGGTCCGGTGTTGATCGATTTCCCCGTTGACGTCAGCCGCGCGACGGCCGAGTACGAATATCCCGCGGAAGTGTCGATTCGCGGGTATTCGATTCCGTCCAAGGGCGATCCGGATCAGATTCTCAAAGCGGCGGCGTTGATGAATCAGGCCAAGCGGCCCTGCCTGTACGTGGGCGGCGGTGCAGTCGGCTCAGGCGCGCATAAAGAAGTTTTCGAGCTTGTGGAAAAAACGGGCATTCCGATTACGACGACGGTCCTCGGCTTAGGAATTTTCCCCGAAGATCATCCGTCGTCGCTGCGCATGCTGGGCATGCACGGAACGGTTTATGCCAACTATTCAGTGCAGCAGTCCGACTTATTGATTGCCGTGGGCGCGCGTTTTGATGACCGCGTGACGGGTCATATCGAAAAGTTCTGCCCACATGCCAAGATTATTCACATTGATATCGACCCGGCCTCCATCGCTAAAACGGTGCGCGTGGATGTTTCCGTGGTCGGCGATGTGCGGCATGTTTTGCGGCAATTGAACAAACAGGTCAAGGACCGCCGCCGCGATATCCGCGCCTGGCTTGAGCAGATTGATGCCTGGAAGAAAAAGCATCCGCTCAAATACCGCCAGTCCGATGATGTCATCCGTCAGGAGCACATCATTGCCAAGATCGGCGAAGTCACCAAGCATGAAGCGATTGTGACGACGGGTGTAGGACAGCACCAGATGTGGGCGGCCCAGTGGTACCAGTTTAAGACCCCGCGCGGCATGCTGACTTCGGGCGGATTGGGAACCATGGGCTATGGGTTGCCTTCGGCGATCGGCGCTCAAATGGCGCGTCCGGATGAAACCGTCATCTGCATTGACGGGGACGGCTCGGTCCAGATGACGAGTTGCGAGCTGGCGACGGCCGCTTACTACAAGATTCCCGTGAAGCTGTTCATTATGGATAACAACCATCACGGCATGGTGCGCCAGTGGCAGGAACTTTTTTACCGCCACCGCTATTCCGGCTCACAGCTGGGGGCCTCGAACCCGGATTTCATGAAACTTGCGGATGCGTATGGCATCAAGGCTATCCAGATCCGCCAGCCGGATCAGGTGGTGCCGGGCATTAAAGAGGCGCTGGCCCACAAAGGACCGGTGCTCGTGCATTGTCTGGTTGCCAAAGAAGACAACGTGTTTCCGATGGTGCCTGCCGGGCATGCGCTCGATCAGGTCATGGACATGGCTTAGTCATTTTATCCAAGAAAAAACGGGTAAGAAAAACACGAGGGAAGTTATGAAACATACAATCGGCGTTCTGGTGGAGAATCATTTCGGCGTGCTGGCCCGTGTTTCCGGCCTCTTTTCCGCGCGTGGTTTCAACATCGACAGCTTGACCGTCGGAGAGACCGAAGATGCGGAAGTTTCGCGCATGACCATTGTAGCGCATGGCGATGACCGGGTGGTGGCACAGATCATGAAACAGCTGAATAAATTAATCGACGTGATTAAAGTGGTCGATTTGACGAACGAAGAGCTGATCGACCGCGAGCTGGTGCTTGTGAAGGTGTCGGCGCCGGCGCAATCGCGCAATGAAGTCATGCAGATCGTCAATACGTTTCGCGCCAAAATCGTCGATGTGAACTCCAAAACCTTGACGATCGAAGTCACCGGCGGCGAAAGCAAGATCGACGCGATGCTTGAATTGCTCCGGCCGTTTGGCATTTTTGAAGTCGTGAGGACGGGATTGATTGCCATGTCTCGCAAGTCGGAACTGACCGCGCCGCCCAAGCAGGCCGGGGTTTCGACGGAGGTCAAGGGCGGCGTGAAAAAGAAATCAGCGGCCAAGCTGGCAAAAGTTTAAAAATTTACGTTGAGGAAAGGAATTTCAGCATGAAGATTTATTACGATCAGGATGCAGATTTACAGGAGTTAAAGGGTAAGAAAGTGGCCATTGTCGGCTACGGCATTCAGGGCCGCGGCCAGGGGTTGAACTTGCGCGATTCGGGTGTCGAGGTGATCATCGCCCAGCGCAAGGGCGGCAAGAACTATGACTTGGCCGTCGAAGACGGCTTTGTGCCGGTGTCGGCTGAAGAAGCTGCCCAACAGGCGGATATCATCCAGATTTTAACCCAGGATCACCTGCAGGGAGAAATCTACGAAAAGAGCATCGCGCCTTACATGAAAAAAGGCAAAGCCCTGCTTTTCTCGCACGGATTCAACATTCACTTCGGCTACATCAAGCCGCCCAAAGACATCGATGTTTTTATGGTGGCTCCCAAAGGCCCGGGTGCTTTGGTTCGCACGCAGTTTCTGGAAGGCGGCGGCGTCCCTTGCTTGGTGGCGATTTATCAGAATGCGAGCGGCCGCGCATTGCAGCTGGCGCTGGCTCACGCCAAAGCGGTTGGCGGAACGCGCGCAGGCGTGATTGAAACTAATTTTCGCGAGGAAACCGAAACCGACCTTTTCGGCGAGCAGTCCGTGCTCTGCGGCGGCTTAAGCGAGCTGATTCGCGCGGGCTACGACACGCTGGTCGAAGCGGGCTATGCGCCTGAAATGGCTTACTTCGAATGTTTGCATGAAGTGAAGCTGATTACGGATGCGATTTTTGCTTCCGGCATCAGCGGCATGCACCGCCGCGTTTCCGACACCGCCGAATACGGGGATTATTCGCGCGGCCCCAGAATTATCGGCGAATCTGCCCGCAAGGAAATGAAAAAAATTCTTGCGGAGATTCAGTCGGGTGAGTTTGCCCGCGAATGGATTGAGGAAAACCGCAAAGGCCGTCCGAATTACAATCGACTTCGAAAGGCCTGTGATGAGCATCCCATTGAAAAAGTGGGTGCGGAACTTCGCCGGATGATGCACTGGATTTCGCAGCCCGGCGAGAAACCAAAGGCCCAAGCGGCGCGCTAAGTTTTTCCTCGAGGGAAAGCACTGACCTCTTTAAAAGGTTACGGGAGCTTGCGGGGCCGCCCGGCCAGCAGTCTCGTAACCTTTTTTGCTTAGACGAGGCCGTCAAGGCCTCGCGAGCACGCTGAAACCGGTGGGGTTTCGGCGCTAGGAATGAGGGGAATGAAAGGCAGATTTATGAAAGAGAAAGAACGTAAAATTTATATTTTTGACACGACCTTGCGCGACGGCGAACAATCGCCCGGCGCTTCACTCACGCCCGATGAGAAATTGAAAATAGCCAAACAGCTGGAACGCCTCAACGTGGATGTGATTGAAGCGGGCTTTCCGGCTTCTTCGCCCGGCGAGATGCGCGCGATTGCCATGATCGCGGAGGCCGTACGCGGTCCTGAAATCTGTGCGCTCTCGCGCATGCTGGCTTATGACATCGATGCCTGCCGGCGTGCGCTCGAGAAAGCACGCCGCAAGCGCCTGCATGTTTTTTTGGCGACCTCCCAGATTCACCGCCAGTACAAACTCAAGAAAGATAAAGGTGAAATCCTGAAAATGGTCAGCGAAAATATTCGCGCGGCCCGCAAGGATTTCAGCAAAATCGAATTTTCTCCGGAAGATGCTTCGCGCACCGAACCGCAGTTTTTGGCGCAGGTGGTGCAGGCTGCGGTGGCGGCCGGCGCGACTTCGATCAATATTCCAGACACGGTAGGCTACGCTGTCCCGCAAGAATTCGGAGACTTGATCCGGTTTCTCATCAAGAAATGTCCCGCGCTTGGCCGCGAAGTGATTTTGTCGGTGCACTGCCATAACGATTTGGGGCTGGCGGTTGCGAATTCATTGGCCGCCGTTTTGGCGGGAGCCAATCAAGTCGAGTGCACGGTCAACGGCATCGGCGAGCGGGCAGGCAACGCCTCGCTTGAGGAAATTGCCATGGCGATTGATACGCGGCGTGATTTTGTGGGCTGTTACACCGATATCCGGCTGAAAGAAATCACCAAAGCCTCGCGCATGGTTTCGCATTTGACCGGCATGGTGGTTCAGCCCAACAAGGCGATTGTGGGACGCAACGCTTTCTCGCACGCTTCAGGCATTCATCAGGACGGCGTTCTTAAAAAACGCCAGACGTATGAAATCATTGACCCCAAACGCATCGGTCTTTCAGGCAACCAGCTGCTTCTGGGCAAATTGTCCGGGAGGCACGCGTTTAATGCGCGCGTGCGCAAACTGGGTTTCCGGCTGACGGCTTCTGAAATGGCCGCCGCGTTCCAGCGCTTCAAACAGCTGGCGGACAAGAAAAAATATATTTTCGACGAAGACATTGAAACGCTGCTGCAGGAAGGCGCGGGGCAGGTTCCGGAGGTTTGGAAGCTGGAGCATCTGTCGACGACGACCGAAACCCGCAAAGCGCCGCATGCGCATCTTGTGCTCAGTTTCAACGGAAAGAAAAAAGACGCGTCGTCTACGGGCGACGGGCCGATTGACGCTTGCTACAAAGCGCTCGAAAAAATCATCGATCAGAGCGCCAAGGTGACGCACTTTGGAATTCAGTCGGTGACCGGCGGCAAAGATGCCCAGGGTGAAGTGGTCGTGAAACTTTCGGTGCAAAACCGCGAAGTGACGGGCCGGGGAACGAGCACGGATATTATCGAGGCGAGCGTGAAAGCCTATTTGCACGCCATCAATAAAATTTGCGCGCATCTGGTCAGCCAGGAACAGGGCCCCACGCCGGTATGAGTTCCCAAAGCGGCAAGCAGATTGTCAAACAGCCTGCTGGAAAATTTCAGCTTTATGGAATTTTCGGACATCCGCTCGGACATACGCTCTCGCCGCGGATGCAGGAGGCGGGGTTTAAAGCGCTGGGGCTGAAGGCGTTTTATGTGCCGCTGGATCTGGCGCGCTTTCGTTTTGTGAGGCTGATGCGCCGCCTGCCGAAGCTCGTGCTGGACGGTTTCAACGTCACGGTGCCTTACAAGGAAGACGCGGCGCGCATGCTCAAAAAAATCCTTGAGCCCGAAGCCGCCGCCGTGGGAGCCGTCAATACCGTTTTTAAAAAGAACGGGCGCTGGCGCGCGGCGAACACCGATGTGTTTGGTTTCGGGTTGGCGCTTAAAAAAAAAGGGCGTTTTAATGTTCGCGGCGCGAAAGCGGTGGTGCTTGGCGCGGGCGGCGCGGCCAGAGCTGCGGTTTACGCCTTGGCCGGCGGAGGGGCCCGCGAAATTGTGGTTTGTAACCGGCACAAGCCGCGTGCGATTTTGCTCGTCAGGAATTTCCGGCGCCTGTTTCCAAAAGTTTGTCTGACGGCTGAAGCGCTTGAGCGCGAGGCGGTTGCGCGGCATCTCGCTTCAGCAGGGTTGATCGTGAACACGACGTCGGTGGGGCTCAAACCCGGGGAGGCGCCGGTGATTCCGCGCGCCTGGATGCCGCGGGCCAGCAGCGGCCGTAAAAAACTGTTTTATGATTTGGTTTACCGGCCGGTGCAGACAGTTTTTTTGCAGAACGCGAAGAGTCTTGGTCACCGTACGCTTGGGGGTGCGGAGATGCTGCTTTATCAGGGCGTGCGTGCGTTTGAGCTTTGGACGGGGCGGCGTGCGCCTGAATCAGCGATGCGCCGGGCCCTGTGGGAGGGGCTGAAGGAAGCGCCTAAGAGGTGAAACTGTGTCATCAGGTGTAGGGAACAGGCAGGCCTGTTCCCTACGAACTTTTATTTTAGAAAGAAATGATGATGGAATTTTTAGTGGTGGTATTTGGTGCCGTGATCGGAAGTTTTTTGAACGTTTGCATTCACCGCTTTCCTCTGGAAAAGTCGGTGATTTATCCGGGCTCGCACTGTCCGGAATGCGAACAGCCGGTGCGCTGGTTTGATAATATCCCGCTGCTGAGCTATGTGTTTCTGCGGGGCAAGTGCCGCCAATGCAGTCTGCGAATTCCCCTGCGGTATTTTTTTGTGGAGGCCGCTTGCGCGCTGATCTGGTTTTCTTTTTTGCAGCGGCATGGATTTACGCCGGCTTTTGTAGGCGGGTCTGTTTTATTCACGCTGCTTCTGGCCGTGACGGTGACGGACCTGGAAACAGGACTCATCCCGGATGCTTTTACTTTTACCGGAGTGCTTTGCGGTCTGGGTTGGGCGGCTTTGGAACCGGCCCGCTTTGGACAGGCCGCGAGTGGGGGGGGGATTGAACGTTCTTTGCTGGGGCTCGCAGCCGGAAGCGGAATCCTCTGGCTGACCGGCTGGCTGGGTACGCGGGTTTTCCGTAAAGAGAGCATGGGCTTGGGCGATGTGAAACTGATGGCTTTCCTGGGCGCTTTTTTAGGAATAAAAAAAATCGTACTGGTTTTTTTAATGGCGCCTTTTTTTGCCTTGCCCGTGGCGCTTTATGCGCGGCTGGCAAAAAAATCCGAAACCATCCCGTTTGGCCCGTATCTTGCGGCGGCGGGCGCACTGCTTTTTTTATACGGAGAGCCGATCATACGTTTGCTTGGGTGGACCTTTTGAGAATTTCCCGGAGCATTAAACCAGGGGAGCTTTTATGCTGAACTATGTGACAAGCGGCGAATCGCACGGCCAATACATGAGCGCCATTCTGGAAGGCATGCCCAGCGGCCTGCGGGTGGATTTGGAATCGCTCCGCCGCGATTTGGCGCGGCGCCAGGGCGGTTACGGCCGGGGCGGGCGTCAGAAAATAGAAAAAGATCATGTGGCGATCACCGGCGGTTTGCTGAAAGAAATCACAACCGGCGCGCCGCTCGGATTTCTTTTGACCAACGCGGATTTTAAAATCAACGAGATGCCGGAGCTTTTTCGGCCGCGGCCGGGGCATGCGGATCTGGCCGGCGCTTTGAAATACCAGCAGGGCATACGGCCGGTGCTTGAACGCGCCAGCGCCCGCGAAACCGTGATGCGCGTTGCCGTCGGGGCTGTCTGCAAACAGTTCCTGAATCAGTTCGGCATTGAAGTCGCCGCGCATGTCCTGCAAATCGGCGCGGCAGCGGTTCAGGGGGAGATGAAGCTCACGGCCGCGGAGATTCGCGCCAAAAGCAGCGCCTCTCAGACTTACTGCGTTTGCCCCGAAACCGAAAAGCGCATGGTGGAGCTGATCGATGAGGCACGCCGCAAGAAAGACACGCTTGGCGGAAAATTCGAAGTGCGCGTCACGGGCCTGCCGATCGGTCTGGGTTCCTACGTGCATTTCGGACGCAAGATTGACGGCCGCCTGGCGCAGATCCTGATGAGCATGCAGTCCATCAAGGCGGTAGAAATGGGCGATGGCGTCAAGCTTGGCGAGGGCTTTGGTTCCGAGGCGCACGACGAGATTTTTCATGACAGCAAGCACGGCTATTACCGCAAAACCAATCATG
>JAHFHB010000279.1:1662-3300 GCA_023247135.1 Candidatus Omnitrophota bacterium | reverse complement strand
GAAATACACAAAGAGGCTGCGTTTTTCTGAAGGACTTGAAGGGCGATTAAGCGGCTTGAACAGCCGTCGTCTTGGACTTGCCGAATGAGACGGCCTTTTGCACTTTGCCGGCCTGCAGACAGGCGGCGCAGACTTTGACGCGGCGCACGGTGCCGTTCGGAAAACGCACCTTGACTCTCTGAAGATTAGGGAAAAAACGGCGATGGGTGATCCCGGTGATTTTTTTACCGATACCGCCTGTTTTTTTGGCCAGACCGCGGCGTGCGATCGAACGGCCCATCAGAGGTTTTTTGTCGCAAATGGCACAGTGTTTCATAGAGTGCTGAATTATAGCCAAGAGATGATTCTTGGCAAGCAGTTTTTTGTGAGATATACTGACCGCCCTGTCATGCCTGTGCTTTGCGGGGCTGCGGGATGAACCCGGAAAAGCGTTGAAAACGCCTGTAAAGACCGTACTTTTAAGGGGGTTGCCATGAAGACGAAAACGCGCAAGCCTGTGGCGGCAGTGAAATCCGCCTCAAAAATCCCGACCAAGGTTGATTTTGAGTTTTATGCCCCTTCGGCATCGCAGGTTTCACTGGCGGGAACTTTTAATAAATGGAGTGCAGACAAGGATCTTCTCAAGAGGGGGCCGGATGGCCGCTGGAAATTGTCCCTGGCGCTGAAGCCAGGCCGCTATGAGTATCGTTACTCTGTCGACGGCAACTGGCAGAATGATCAGCGTCCGGTCGAGTGCGTTCCGAATGCCTTTGGCTCCTGGAACTGCGTTGTGGAAGTCCGCTAACCGCTCTCAGTATTTAAAACCATGATTATCGTAAGCGCTGCTTCTGAAGTTGCCCCCTTTGCCAAAACAGGGGGCCTTGCCGATGTGACGGGAAGTCTCCCGGCCGCTCTCCAAAAGAGCGGGCACCAGGTGCTGACTTTTCTGCCTCGCTACCGCTCCGTCGATATCAAAAAACATAAACTTTCGATTGTGATCGACCAGCTTGAAGTTCCGCTGGGCCGGGAACGCTTTAAGGCGCGCATCTACCGCCAGGTGAGCGCGCCGGGGCTTGAATTCTATTTTGTGGATCAGCCTGATTTTTTTCAGCGCGACGAATTGTACGGAACCTCGATTAGCGATTACCCGGACAATGACCGCCGTTTTACTTTTTTTCAGCGAGCGCTGATGGAAACGCTCGTGGCGCTGGATATCCGCCCCGATGTGATGCATTGCCACGATTGGCAGACGGGCCTGATTCCCGCATACCTGAAAACGGTCTATGCCAAAACGCCGGTTTTTGCTAAAACCAAATCTGTTTTTACCATTCACAACCTGGCCTACCAGGGGAATTTTCCACCGGACTCGCTGCCTATCACCGGCATCAGCTGGGAAGAGTTTCGCATGGAAAAACTGGAGTTTTACGGAAAAGTCAGCTTTCTTAAAGGGGGGCTGGTGTATGCGGATGCCCTGACCACGGTCAGTGAACGCTATGGCCGCGAGATTCAGACCGAAGAGTTTGGCTGTGGCATGGATAAAGTGCTGACTCACCGTAAAGGCCGCATTTTCGGAATCGTCAACGGGATCGATAATGAGGAGTGGAACCCTGAAACGGACCCAGATCTTGCCAGCCCGTTCAACGCGGCCGACCCTTCCCA
>JAHFHB010000279.1:0-1652 GCA_023247135.1 Candidatus Omnitrophota bacterium | reverse complement strand
TGCAGAAACAGGAAGACCTGGATCTTCTTCCGGAAGCGCCGCTTTTGGGAGTGGTCTCGCGCCTGATCGATCAAAAGGGCATTGATATTCTGGTGGCATCTCTGGATGCCATCGCGCAGATGGGCTGTCATTTTGTTTTGCTCGGGACGGGCGATGAGAAGTATCACCACGTTTTGCGCGAATACGGACGGCGCCATCGCCGCCGATTCGGAATTCATATCGTGTTCGATCCCAAAATGGCCAAACAGATTTACGCAGGCTGCGACATGCTGCTGGTGCCTTCTTATTATGAACCGTGCGGACTGGCGCATCTGATCGCCATGCGTTACGGAACCATTCCGGTGGTGCGTGCGACAGGCGGTTTGGCGGATACGGTGGCGGAATACAATCCTGCCGCCGGCAAGGGGAACGGATTTTCTTTCGAAGCGTATAAAAGCGAAGCGCTGGTCAGCGCGATTCAGCGCGCGACGGCGGTTTACCGGGATAAGCCGGCGTGGCAGGTGCTGGTACAAAACGCCATGAACTGTGATTTTTCATGGGACGCGTCGGCCCGCAAATATCTGGATATGTACGAGCGCCTTTTGAAAGAGGCCAGCGGGGCGCGTGGCAAGGGGGGCAAGTCATGAGCGACACCCGGTTAAAAATCGGCAAATACGAGTTTGCCTCGCGGTTGATTTTGGGCACGGGAAAATACGCTACGCTGGAGCTCATGGTCAAAGCGCTGGAGGCCTCGGGTTCGGACATGATTACGGTTGCGATCGGCCGGGTGAATCTCGATCAGCCGGGTGAAAAAAATCTGCTCGACTGGATTGACAAAAAGCGTTATCAAATTCTGCCCAACACGGCGGGGGCTTACACGGCTAAAGACGCGGTGCGTATTGCGCGTTTGGGCCGCGCTGCCGGGCTCGGGGATTTGGTCAAAGTCGAAGTGATCGGCGATCCCAAAACCCTGATGCCCGATACTGAAGGTTTGCTAGAGGCCACGAAAATTCTTGTGGCCGAAGGTTTTGTCGTCATGCCTTACACCAATGATGATCCGATCATGGCGCGCAAACTGGAGCAGGCGGGCGCGGCGTGCGTGATGCCGCTGGCTTCACCGATCGGTTCCGGCCGTGGCATTCAGAATCCGCTGGCGCTGCGTTTTGTGATGGAAGCGGTGTCGTGCCCGGTGATTGTGGATGCGGGCGTGGGAACGGCGTCGCATGCTGCGGTTTGCATGGAGCTTGGCGCCGATGGCGTATTGATGAATACGGCAGTGGCACAGGCGCAGGACCCCGTGCTGATGGCGGAGGCCATGCGCGACGGAGTTTTGGCCGGACGCAAGGCGTTTTTGGCCGGGCGCATGCCGGAGAAAATTTATGCCCAGGCCTCGAGTCCGCAGGAAGGTCTGGCCCTGAAGGCCTGATTGAAATCAACGAGGAAAGAGACATGTACAAGATTGCGGTGTTTGCCGGAGACGGAATCGGCCCCGAAGTCACGCGCGAAGCGCTGAAGGTTTTGCGCAAGGCCGGAGAAATTTTTCACCTGGTGTTTGAGTTTAAAGAAGGACTGCTCGGCGGCGCGTCGATTGACCGCTACGGCGTGCCGATGCATGCTGAGGCCCGTCAACTGGCGCAGTCTTCCGATGCGGTTTTCCTGGGCGCGGTCGGCGG
>JAHFHB010000278.1 GCA_023247135.1 Candidatus Omnitrophota bacterium | reverse complement strand
TAAAGATCACTTCTTCATAACCGACATCGCGGCAAAAAACGAGCGCAGCATCAATCAGTTTCGTGCCGATTTTCTTGCCGCGAAAATCAGGCGACACAAAGAGCCGCCGCAGAAGAGCCACGCGCGCGTCTTCCTTTTTAATGGCCACGGTTCCAATCACCGCGTCACCATCCAGCGCCACAAAAAAAGCCTCGCCCAAAGCGCCGTAGCTGTTTTGCGGCTGATGCAGGTCATCCGCCGGATAAGCTCCGACGGCGTCGCCGAATTCCTGCTCCATGATCCGGCTGATGAGAGCCTTCACCTGGGGCTGGTGCTCTGGCTTGAAACGGGCAACTTTAGCCATGAAAAACCGCCTTTACTTCTTGCCGGCTGCCGGCTTTGCCGGGGCCGCTTTGGCCGCTGCCGCAGGCGCGCCTGCTTTCGCCGCTCCCGCCGCCGGGGCTGCTGCCGCCGCACCTTCCGCAGGTTTTTCCTTTGCCGCAGACTTTTTCACCTTGATCTTGAGAGACTTCATCTTCGGAAGGTTAAACGCCGAGCGGCCTTCGGCCCAGCGTTTTTCTTCCTGCATTTTTTTAATGCGTTCACTGCGGGAAAAAACGTTGCGGTGCTTTGCACCGACACTGTCGACTTTGAGACTTTGATGCTGAGACATGGGAATACAACTCCTTTAAATTGATTGGGATAAAAACCGGGTGATTATACCGGAGAGGACGGGCTTTGGCCAGACTAAAATGAGCCCCAAAAGCGGGAAATCAGGCCGGAATGCCCCTGACGTAAGCATCCTTGGGCGCAACGCCCTTCGTCTTGAGTTCCATCAAGCGTTTGGAAGCAATCTTGCGGTCGAGAAACCCGTTCGCACAAACCAGATAGTAGGCGCCGCTGGACATGACAAAACTCTCAATTCCCCGGGCATTCAGCTCTTGAACCCGGCGCTGGGCAATGGACTGCGCCTTGTAGGTCGCAAGCTGGATCATAAAACCGCTTTTGGGCCGGTTCGCCGAGACACGGGTGATCTCCGTTTTCGTCTCGGAATAGGAGGAAGAGCTCGATGAGACAGACAACTCGCCGGAGGAGGTCCGCAGTGAGGCTGTCTCCGGAGAAAGCGGCTTTTGAATGCTGACGATCGCGGATGGCTCAACGGCCGGCGCCTGAACCGCGCCCGCGGCAGGTGCCAAGTGCAGCGGCTTGAGCGCGAACCGGCGGCCGCACTCCACTCCGGCGCCATACAGAAGCACGCCGCTGACAACGATGGCAATGGCGCCCATCAGCGCATGATCAAGACGAAGCACAAAAGTTTTTTGCTCGAAAAATGAAGACGGAACGCCGGTTTTCCTGATTTCAACGGTTTCGGGCACCTTAGGGCGCCCAAATTCAAAAAGGTCAGCTTGCATGCGCGACTTCCTCCTTCGCTTTTGTGAACAATTTACGGCACATTTCCGTCAGGACATAAGCCCCCTGCTTGATCTTTCTCCCGGCAATACCCGGTCCCGCGGTGATGAGGCCGAATTTGGGCCCGTAGCCGCGGTCCCACTCAAAATTATCCAAGAGCGACCAGTAAAAAAAGCCCAAAATCTTCACGCCTTGACGGGCGGCCAGCGCCGTAAATTGCAGGTGGCTCGTGATGTAGCGGCGACGCTGGTCTTCATCGTCCGTCGCAATCCCGTTTTCCGCGATCACCACCGGTTTGCCGTACTTTTGCAGAGCGAGAAGCCGCTGAAAAAGCCCTTCGGGCCGCACCTGCCAGCCCATCTGCGTCGTTTCAAGAATTTCACTCGCATGATGCTTTTGATCGCAGATCTCCCCGAATGGGTCTGTGGCCTTGACGCGTTCAAAGCGGATAAAATCCCGGAAATAATAATTCACGCCGATGAAATCCAGACTGTCGCGGACAGGCAGGAACTCCAGAAAAAAACCCGGAAAAAAAAGAAAACCGGTCGTCAGGGCCTGCAGGTAAAGATGGTTGAAAAACCAGTCGCGCAGAGCCGTCATGAGGCGGTCTTTTTTCGAATCGCGTCGGCAGGGATCGAATTGGATCACATGCTTGGCGATGGAGACCCACGGTTTCTCAAAACCATGGTCCTGATAATGCTGGTGAATGATACGGTAGGCTTCGATGTGTCCGTAAATCAGATGGCGGACCACGCGCATGCAGGCTGAAAAAGATTGTTTGCCCGGCGGCCAGGCGCCCTCCAGAAAACTTTTGTAGACGTAGACCATCGGCTCATTGATGGTGATCCAGTACTTCACCTGCTCGCCCAGGTGTCCCGCCACTTTTTTGACAAAACGGCCGAAATAAAAAGCCGCCTGGTCAGATTCCCAGGCGCCTTTATGCACAAACCAGACCGGGTTGGTAAAGTGGTGCAGCGTCACGAAGGGTTCCAGGCCGCGGGCGCGCAGATCGAGAATCACGCTGCGGTAATGTTCCAGGGCTTCTTCGTTCCAATCCCCTTCAGCCGGCTCCACGCGGCTCCATTCGATTGAAAAACGGTGGGCCGTATGCCCCAGCTCCGCCGCCAGCCCGGCATCCTCGCGAAAGCGTTCATAGTGACTGCAGGCGGGGCCCGAAGGCTCGCGTACACGGCCTTCTGTTTCCCACTGCCACCAGTCGTTGAAGCGATTGCCGCCCTCAACCTGATGCGAGGAAGTCGCCGCCCCGAAATAGAAGGGAGTTTGTGGATTGCCCATGGCTAAAATATCGTCCGGCTAACGGGCGAGCTTGATGCGCTGGGGCGGCCACCAGATCAGGAAAGCCCGGCCGACCATGTTTTTCTTCGGAACGAATCCCCAATTGCGGCCGTCAGAGGACTGCGCCGAATTATCTCCCAGAGCAAAATAATTTCCCGCCGGGACTTCAAAAACCTGGCCGCGCCGGCCGAGCTGCCAGTCTTCGCGGTTGTAGTAATAATGTTCCGAGAACGGCGCATCGTCAATCATGCGGCTGTTGAGGATCAGCTTGCCGTCGCGGATTTCGAGTTTGTCCCCCGGCAGGCCGATCAGCCGCTTCACAAAATCTTTTTTGGGATCCAGCGGATATTTAAAAACAATGATATCGCCGCGCTGCGGCTCGTGAAAACGGTAGGAAACTTTATCCACAAAAATACGGTCCCCTTCCAGAAAAGTCGGGCGCATGGAACCCGTCGGGATTTTATAGGGTCCGAGCAGAAAGGTCCGGATGATCATGGCCAGCGCAGCCGCCACCACAAACGGCTCGCCCCAGTCTTTCCATTTTTGAAGCAGCCAGGCCTTGCGCTGGGTTTTAAAAAAATGCCACTCGTCCGCAATTTTTTTTCGATAAACGAC
>JAHFHB010000277.1 GCA_023247135.1 Candidatus Omnitrophota bacterium | reverse complement strand
GAATTCAATCGTCGCGCATTGCATGCCCAGGCAGATCCCGAAGAAAGGAATGTTCTTTTCGCGCAAATACTGGATCGTGTTGATTTTCCCTTCGACTCCGCGGTTGCCAAATCCACCCGGCACCAGCACACCTGAAATCCCCTTGAGCGCGTGTTCAATGCCGCTTTTCTGCAGTTTCTCGGAATTGATGCGCTTGATCGCCACTTCGGTATCGTTGGCAATGCCCGCGTGCCGCAAGGCTTCGTAGATGGATTTATACGCATCCAGCAGCGCGGTGTATTTCCCAACGACCGCGATTTTGACGGAATATTTCGGGTGCAGGGCTTTTTGCACCACATTTTTTTCCCAATCGTGCAAACTGCCCGATTTGTATTCGATGCGCAGGTAACGGCAAACCACGGCATCCAACCCCTGCTCCTTGAACACCAGCGGCACTTCGTAGATCGTGCTCACGTCGCGCGCTTCGATCACAGCCGCTTCTTCCACATTGCAGAAGAGCGCTATTTTGGCTTTCATGTCGCGGGAAACGCGTTTCTCCGTGCGGCAGATCAGAATATCCGGCTGGATACCGATTTCACGCAAAGTGCCCACGCTGTGCTGGGTCGGTTTGGTCTTGAGTTCTCCGGCCGCGCGGATATACGGAATGAGCGTCAAATGGATAAAAATGCAATTCTCGCGGCCGACCTCGTGCCGGAACTGGCGTGCGGCTTCCAGAAAAGGCAGCGACTCGATATCGCCGACCGTGCCGCCAATTTCCGAAATCACCACGTCACAACGTTTGCCGCGCGTCACTTCGCGAATGCGCGCCTTGATCGCGTCCGTGATGTGCGGCACGACCTGTACCGTGGCGCCCAAAAATTCGCCTTTGCGCTCCTTGTTGATGACCTCGTAATAAATTTGGCCGGTAGTCACGTTGTTGGCGCGTTCCAGCGTGCCGTTGGTAAAACGCTCGTAATGCCCGAGATCCAGATCCGTTTCCGCGCCGTCTTCGGTGACGTAAACTTCGCCATGTTGATAGGGGCTCATCGTTCCCGGATCGACGTTGATGTAAGGATCCAGTTTTTGAATCGTCACCTTCAATCCCTTGGCCTCCAGAATCCGGCCGATCGATGCGGATGCGATGCCTTTACCAAGCGACGAAACCACTCCTCCAGTCACGAAAATGTATTTGGGCATATCAGGCCTTTCCTTCCTGGGTCATGAGTTTTTCAACAAGGGCTAAGTCTTCAGGCGTATCCACACCCGGCGAATCTGCGCCGGTTTCGACCACGCGAATCTCGATGCCGCGCTCAAGCATGCGCAGCTGTTCAAGTTTTTCAACCGTTTCAAGAGAGCTCGCCGGCCACTTCACAAACTCGAGCAAAAAATCGCGGCGGTACGCGTACAGTCCCAAATGCTTCAAGTAAGAAATGTCTCCGCCGTCCCTGCAAAACGGCAGGGACGCACGCGAAAAATAAAGCGCCCGGCCTTTTTCATCGCAAACGACCTTGACCACGTTCGGATTCCGGTACCCTTCGGCATCCCGGCGGCGTACCGCCGCGGTCGAAACCTGCACGCCCGGGTTCGCGCTCAAAAGCGCGGCCACGGCCTCAATGTTCGCCGGATTCATCAGCGGCTCGTCACCTTGAATGTTGACAAAAACATCCGCCTGGATTCTCTCCGCCGCCTCGGCAATACGCGAGGTTCCGTTGGGATGATCCGGCCGCGTCAGCAGGGCTTTGGCGCCGAATTTTTTTGCAGCTTCCAGCACGCGCTCGTCATCACAAACAATCCAGACATCGCTCAAGCTCCGAGCCTGCCGCGCCCGGTTCCAAACATGCTCAATCATCGGGCGCCCGCAGATCAGCCGCAGAACTTTTTCAGGAAACCGCGTCGAACCAAGCCGGGCCGGGATCATACCGACAAGGGTCATGCTCATTTTCTCAGGCGGACCGGATGGCCGCCGCGAGCTCCTCGGAGTTCACCGATGCCGTGCCCAATTTCCCCACGACGATTCCCGCCGCAAGATTGGCGATCAGCGCCGCTTCAAGCAGTTTCGCCCCGGCCGCCAGCGCCAGCGCAAAAGTCGCAATCACCGTATCGCCCGCGCCGGAAACATCGAAAACTTCCTGCGCTGCGGTCGGAATCACGTTGACTTTGCCGTTTTTCTGAAATAATGCCATGCCGTCTTCGCCGAGGGTGATCAGCATGGACTCGCTTTGTAATTTTTTGAGGAGCCCAAAGCCAACCGTTTCAAGACTCTCGCGCCCGGTCGCGCCGGCCACCAGCTGGCGGTAAGCCCCGTAGGCTTCTTTGCGGTTCGGCGTGAGCGAAGTCACTCCGCGGTAATAATCAAAATGATGTTCTTTGGGATCCACAAGAATGGGTTTCTTCAGGCGGCGCGCAGTCGTGACGACGGCGTGCACCAGTTCGGTCTGAATCACACCCTTGCCGTAGTCTTCAATGATCAGCACATCGGCGGATTTAATTTTTTTCCCATAGAACGCCAGAAGCGCCCGGGTATCTTCGCGCGAAATGGGCTCGGTCTTTTCACGGTCGAAACGCACCACCTGCTGAGAGTGCGCAATGACGCGCGTCTTGAGCGACGTCGGCCGCTTGCGGTCGTAAATGATGCCGCCCGTATCGATCCCCTGCTGGCGCATGGTTTTCAGCAGCATGCGCCCGGCAATATCGCGCCCCACCACGCCGGAAGGGTACACCGTGCCGCCCAGCGTGCGAATGTTGTGCGCCACGTTTAAAGATCCGCCCGGCATGTAGGATTCGCGCTTCACATTGACAACCGGCACCGGCGCTTCCGGCGAAATGCGCTCTACGGTGCCCCACACAAAGTGATCGAGGATGAAATCGCCGACGACTAAAATGCGCGCTTGTTTGAACTTGCGCGTCAGTTCAAACAAACGCTTCTTTTGTTCGGGTTTTAACCAATGAGGAGTTTTTTTGACCATGGATCAGGTATTAGAGCCATTGACCGAAATCCCGCTAAAACTAAAAAGACCCGGAGATCCGGGCCCATGCAAGTTATTTACCCAAAAGACTTTGTATGTTAACACGCACTTCCGGGGATGTCAACGCATCAAAAATATCTTAACTCATTCGGGTGAAATAAGTTACAGCATTCGGGAGGTTCTATTCTTCAAGGACTTCTTTGGGAGTTAATGGGGGGCTGATTTTTAGAGACCGGAAGAAGCGCCGGACGTTTTCGTAAATCCCGGAAACCTTGATCCAAAACGCCGGCAGAATATCCGAGGTCCGGCTGATTTTGACGCGCGTCAATGACCAGGGGCCTTCGGGAACCCCGTTCAATTTCTTGCCGCGTGTCGT
>JAHFHB010000030.1:1272-12476 GCA_023247135.1 Candidatus Omnitrophota bacterium | reverse complement strand
GACGGACGGTATGCCGGTGGTGCTTTCTTCCGAGAACGGCAGAGGCCGTTTGCGGCCAGCTCAGGGCGAAGCGCTCGCAGATCGCAAGGTCTTGAAAGTTTCCAGTCAGGTCGTGACACCGGTTCAACCTCGATTCGACGTGTCGCCGCTGATTCACATGTACCAGGTGGATGCCGAGGATGATTTCCCCGATGAAGATGTGGCGCAGATGTCCAGGGTGATGGGCCCTAAAGGCGCGCGCCTTTTTCTGATGTACCGGGACCAGGAAAAATCAGGGGCCGCTGTCCCAGCAACTCTGTTTCTCACGTTTAGTTTTTACAAGACCCTGTTGGAGCAGTCGCCTGAAAAAGCCAGCCAAATTACGCAGCTCCAGCAGGAAATCGCGCAGATCATCGCAGAAGGCGATCTGAGTTTGAAGCTGGATCTTTTACGCTCGAAACTGGCCGCGATTCGCAGTCGTGTCGAGCAGCTTGAAATTCCGGCGGACTTGCGCCGTGAGCTTTTAGAGTTTGGTCAAAGACCGGATGGATCCTGGAAACCTGAACTGATTATCCGCTCCACCACGAATGTGGAGGATTTGGAGAATGATGCCGGGGTTGGGGCCGGCGTTTATGATTCCAACGAAGTGAATGCCGCCATGCCGGATGACGAGTACCTGGCGCTTGTGCTCAAGACATTAGCCTCTTTCTGGTCGTGGGACGCGTTCAGCGACCGCCGGTTTCATGGAATTGATGAAACGTTGGCCCATCCCGCCCTGATGGTTCAGGAGTATAAAAGCGAGACGCAGTATGCCGCGCTGATTCACACGGCAGAACCTAAATCACAAAACCCTGATGTGATGATGATTGAGCTGATGCCGGGCACCGGCCGTGTTTTAACCAGTCCCGAGCCCAAGTTTCAAGGCGAACCCTACCGGTTCTTTTTTGATAAAAAAACAGGGGAGGTGATTCGTGCCGAGGATTCTCGCGCCGCCTATCAGCCTGTGGCCGCCTCCAAAAAATACACGCAAGATCCTGGAACCGGAGCGATTGTGCCAGTGAATTATCAAACCGATCGCGTTTTACGGGATGAGACCCAACGATTTGAATTGGTTCAAACCATTGCCTTGCGCGCTCAAAAAACGGAACAATATTTCGGACGGCCTATGGATATTGAGATGGCGATCGAAGTCACGCCGAGAGGTATGGAGGGTCACCCCAAGTATGATCCCAACAACACCATAATTTTGCCTTACACAGTTCAGGCACGGCCCCAGGCGCACTTTACGCCGTTTGAAGGTAGTTACCAATATGATCTTGAAACCAAGAGTCGGTTTGCTGCAATGGAGGCCTGGGTGGAGCGCCTGAATCCTGCGGCCATTAAAAATCTTGAGTTTTATCTTGGAAAAGAATTCGAAAAGATTGAAGGCGTCGGAACCATCGCGGCGGGTCCAGGAAAACGCGGCGGATTTTTTCAAAGTTTTCGAGCACTTGCCGACACCACCGAGGATCAAATCAAATTAATTAGCACCCTGATGCATAAACCACAATTCGCGGAGGTTCGTGAAGGTGTTTTAAGGCGCCTTTTCTTTTATGCGAAGTGGCAGCATGCAGATTTGCTCAAGGCATTGGATGACTTGTATTATGAACAGCCGGAACTTTTCTTTGAAACCCTGCCGTATATGATCCCGCCGCTGCGGCCAAATGAGCCTGAAATACGGGGAAATCACAAAAGGTGGATAAACGATGCGAATGAGTACTTGTTTGGCCGGTTCTTGCGGCAACTGAGAGAGGAAAGCATCTCGGAGATCGCAGAACATTTATCTAGTCTTGATCTGGCCTATCTCATCAATCAGGTGGATCGGGGTGGGTCGTTTATGGGGGGCGGGCATAAGAAAGTGATGCTTGAGGCGCTTGCGCGTGTTTTAGCCGCGCGCGCTGATTATAAAACCGTGAAAAATATTCTTGATTACCGGCTGACCGTTTTTGATCTCAAAGATATTTTTGACGGCGTGCGGGCCGAAATGAGAACGGCGGATAGCGCTGCGCGGATTCAGGCGGTGAGAACGGGAGTGGCCGGGCTTCTGGAGAACCTCAAGGCATTGAAGAAAAAAATTCTGGATGAGCCTGACCAAGCCCTGGAACCCGGGGAAGCATTATTCAGCGAGCTATTACCGCAGGGTTCTGACGCGGATCCTCTCGATCACGCGGTGGATCGGCTGCGGGATTTTGCATTCGAGGAGCACCCCAGGGCAGAAACTCCGCAGGATGAAGTTTCGGCCATCCTCACTGTCCTGATTGAGCAGAGTGCCAGGCTTCTGCAGCTTGAAGATTCTTTTTTTAAACGTTCTGCTTACATTCTTCTTTCACAGTTTCAGCGAACACTCCAGACCGTGCTTGATCCTGAAAAGCGCGACGACGTGACAGGGCTTACGTTTCTTGAAGAATACTTTGGCCGGCGCATAAAGCCGGAGTGGTTCCTCAGTCACGTGGAGCCGATCCTGAAAAGTTCGGATGCTCTTCTGTTCAAACTCGCGCCTTTGCAAGACACGGAGCTGGCGCGAAGCTCGAAATACGCGCGCACTTTGATAATCGCCTTAAAAGCGATTGTTGCAAGCAATAAAATACTTTTGGAGCTGAACCAGCATCTTGATTTGCTGGAACAGCAGGATTGGAGAAGTTTTCGCAGGAACATCGAAATTTTTTGGCAGCAAGTGGCTTCCTATCGAGCACTGCCGGATGATGTCATGATTGAACATTTTGTCGGAGACCTGTTTAAGCGCGAAACGTTTAAAGGTTTGCGCGGCATGCTTCAGGATGAAAAAGAAGCTTTCGAGGCGGCGGGCCTGGACTCCGAAATGCTGGAACGTGTTTTTGGCGGAGCGGCCGCAAAATTATCGGAAGCCGAGGACACATTACGTCCGATCTCGGAAGAGCCGCTGCATGTTCTGCGATTGGCGTTGGTGGCCGGACTGGAAAGCGATGTGGATTACGAGAAATTCAATCAACAGCAGCGTGCCTGGCGGGCAGTTTTTGAAGGCGGCTGGGTTTCTCAACCGGACTTTACAAGCCGCATGGAACGGGCGGTACGAGAAGGCTGGGCCGTGTCAACGGGCGGGGGGGGGCATTATCAGATTTTGAGACAGGCGATTCCGCGGGAACTTTTACTGCAGGCCGAGAGTGCGCGCACGGCTGTGCAGGCGTTTGGCGCGCGTGATGCCGTGCGTGAATTCGGCGTATTTTATGAAGGGCGGGAAGCCGAGGGGGAACTGCTCGCCGCATATCCGGTTGAAAAACTTCTTTATGACTTTTTGCTTTTGCCGGTGGAGGATCCCGCCTATGAACTTACCCGGCGCGCGCTTGCTCTGAACTGGAGCCTGTTTGGTTATGCGCAGGTTCGCGCACTTTATACGGCGCTGCCGGAAGGGGGCCGCAGAAATGACTTACTGACGATTCTCGCGGCGCCTCCGCTTGGAGCAGCAGCTGTACAGACGGAAGACCGCTATCGTTTCACACGATTGGATGCAGAACTTACCCGATTTCAGCAAGCTCATGCCGGCGCGACGTTTCGTATCGGTGATTTTGCGGTTTCAAACGGCAGTATGGCACTCAAGCTTGCGCGGCATGTGGCAGGGGCGAATGTTCACATCACTGCCTCTGATTTGCGCACGAAGTTTTTTATTCATGCTAAAACGGCGTTTGATGAAAGCGGAACAATTTTACAGAGACGAGGGGGTGATGGGACCCGGTTTTATGCACGCAGCGATCTTATCCAGGAATCGTTAGAGCAAGATGAGGAGCTATACGCCCGGACTCTGGCAAGCGGGCACATGTCCGATCGGGTCAAGATTGTGAGTTTAATGGATCCTCGTGTCGAGCAATACGCGCATGAGCATGCCAGTCTATTTGAAATCCGGCGTGACGATGTGTTCTATCCCAAACAGGACCGCAAGTATCATTTTATCCGTGTGATGGGACTGTTGATGCCCGGTGAGTGGGGCCATTTTTCGAATGAGAAAATCATAGAGGCGCTTATGGCGCTGGGCCGCCGGCTTGAAGACGGGGGCGCGCTGGAAATCGGCATGAGCGGCGGCACGACGGATCAATTTGCGCTTTACCGGCGCAGCGGGGATCACCTGAGCCTGGAAAACAAATCCGGATTTCAGGATTTCCCCGAGGAACTGCACGAAATTCCATTGCGTTCAGAAGTGCGAGACGCCTTAACAAGGCGGCCGACACGCCTGTCCTCGCCTCCGGCGAGGGCCGAGATGCGCCGGGAGCGGAGTCCCGGCACTTCTCGGGACGCATCGAGGACGATGCGCTCCGAGATGCGGGGCGCGGGTCTGGCTGATTTAGAATTTTCTGATCCGGCGTTTATGGAACTAGCCACAAAGAGCTTGGCGGAAACGCTCTGGCTGGCTTCGCATCCTTCAGAGAACCCGGCTTTTCCCGGTGCGGATAAGTATCTGCCGGACTGGGGCAATCTGCCTGATGATTGGCGGCGCGATCAATGGCATAAGGCCGAAACGCTGCTTACCGAAGGAGATGTGCTCATACCGGCGCCGCATTTTCTTGACCGGCGTACCGGGCGTATCGCCGAGGCCATTTGGGAATTCAAGCG
Organism: Candidatus Omnitrophota bacterium; assembly: GCA_023247135.1. Lineage (GTDB taxonomy): Bacteria > Omnitrophota > Omnitrophia > Omnitrophales > Aquincolibacteriaceae > JAHFHB01. The sequence goes on along the minus strand of JAHFHB010000030.1, from coordinate 7,877 downwards.
CGGGCCTCAGCGGCTGTTTCAGTTTCAAAGCGCCGAGGCGGAATCCAGGGATTGGGCTTTGGCCACAGCGATTTCCGGAAGCGTAGACCGGGTTTTTTCTACGGGGTTGTTTCATCCCAGTGAGGCTGTTAATTTTGTTTTTGATTCGACCAAGCTCAATCACGGCACGGCTACGCCGGAAGATCTTGCGCGGCTTGCGGCGCTTGGAATTTTTTATCATCACGAAATGCAGGGCGGCAGCCGCCGCGGCGGCGACTGGTTCAGGATTTCTGTCAGCGTAGACCGCCGCTACGTGCTTTTTGAAGTGGCCGACGGCATGGATCACGGCCCCAACGCGCTGCAGGCGATCTGGTTTCGCAAAATGATTGAGCAGGCAGAAAAAAAGCGCGGAACTCTTTTAACGCAGCTTGTCAAACGCTCAGACCCCAAGGAGCGCAGCCGTTTTGTTCATGAACACTTGTTTGATCTGGGCAGGGTCATTCAACAGCGGCAGGGCGAGAAGGGAGGATTCTTCACGTATGCCCTGGCTCTTGTGGATTACAAGACTGGTCTAGTTCAGGAGTGGGGCGGCGGGCATCATCTGGCCGCCGTTCAAATGTCCGGAGCGCGCGGCACCGAGTGGCTGCCACGAGTCACTAATGAGTCCTCAACGCTGCCGCTGGGGCTTTTTCCCATCAGCCCGCTTGATCTTTCCGAAGCGCAGGCTGAAGGCAAGGCCATTATTGATCCGTCGGCGCGCGCGAGCCAGCTCGTGATTTACACCGACGGCGCTTGGCCGCCGGGTTTAGGTGACATGGGGGTGTACGCAGCGCTTGGACAGCCTGCAGTAAAAAATCTGCGCGGCGCGAAGCTACTTGCGGAATTGATCCCGCGCACAGTGTTTAAAGGCAAGGATGATGTCACCATTCTGGCCATTGATCTTGAGCGCGGCCGGGAAGTTTATCAAAAGCCCGGCTTGCTCCTCCCGATTTCCTTTCAGCGTTCCGAGAATCGTTCTGCGAAAAGACTGGCTCAATTGTTGAAAGAGACGCTGCAGTTTTATCAAGACGCCTTTAATCGGGTTGCCATTGAAAAAACTCGCCAGCAAGCCATGACAGGCATTCAGTCGGAGTTGATCGCGGGAGGAGAGACCACCCTGGACGTCATTTTACAAGCGCTGGATGCAGGGGGGATGATCCACGATTTCAACCCCGAGATTGTTCTTCTTTTGGGGTTTAATATCGTCATGAGCATCACCCCCCCTCGCAAAGGAAATCTTGCTGTGATGGAAAAAGCATTTCAGGCCGCGAAAAAAATGTCCATGCTGCGTTTGACAGCAGAAACACGGGCTAAGATAGATACCTTCGTCCGGACTTTTGATCAACTGAGACAAGGGGCGGGCTTGGGCGACGACGCAGCCCCATTGAATTTCGAAGGCGGGACTTATACAGAGGCGGTGTGGGTTTCCAAAAAACAAGATGGAACGCATGTCCGCTGGGCGTCTTCAGCCCCTGAATTTCCAGTGACGGAAGCCTTTTATTTTCTGCGCGATTCTTTGGAGGAGATGACAGAGCGGGATTTGCAAGATGCGAAGGCCGGTGTGCGGAATCTCACGGCTTTTTATACCCACGATGAAACGATACGGACATTGGACCTGGAAGCCACCCGCCAGTTTTTAGAAATTCAGCCGGTCACTTTGCAATTTGGCGAATGGACGTATCAAATTGATTCCAACGAAGTCGTTTTGTTGAATGCGGCGGGGGAGGTTGAAGGGCATTCTCAAGACCAAGGATTATACAACCGGCTGCTGATACGCGTGCATGACTTATTGACAGCGGTAGCAGGCCAGGCATCGCCATTCAAGGATGATTCGGATTTAGAGTCGATTCGTTCCGGCCTGGCCATTCCCGTCTCCGAAGAAATTATTTTTTCCAACAGATCCATTTTAGTGCCGACAACGTCAGGAGCCACCTATTTGATTCAACGCGCGCAGAAACAAGTTTTTGATCTTTCTTCCGATCCTTCTCAACCTGTTCCTGCGACTCCGGTGGCTCAACGCCAGAGTTTTCTCGCTGCCCGGTTTGCGCTTGCGGCCGCGCGGCAGATTCAACGCAGCGAGAATCAGCCTGTGGCCGCCCTTTCACCCGAGCAGGATCTTTTTTCTTACGATGATCTTCTCTTGCGCTCCGAGATGCGCCGGGAACGGAGTCCCGAGATGCAACAAAAAGCGGGGATTAGTGGTGTTTACGGCGGGAAAGATAGTCGCCCAGAAGAATACCGCCCATTAAAAGTGCGATTACAAAACTGGCAATATAAAGAGCCCACAAGGCTGACATGGCCGTTTCCCTCATTTTTCAAACAAATACGCGACCAGAACCATCAAGACCGCAGTCAAAATACCAGTCAGAAACAAGTTAACAGGAAATCTTTGGGCCTGCAAGAAAAATGGCATGACCAGTCCCGCCAGATCCACAGTGAAAGTGCTGACACAGAACTTAACCAGATTTTCGCGGCGCTTGGCCGTCAATTTGAACATGTTTTTTCTCAGGGATTATTTTTCCTAGGAGCGTATCTTAAAGATAATTTACTAATGCGAGTGAGTAAGCCTGAGAATCACGATGAAAGCTTGGCGACAAGCTCAGATGCCGTGAGGATTGGAATGCCTTCGTATTCGCGGAGATCAAGCAGGTCATTATCACCGGTGACGATCGCATTGGTATCAAGAACAATTTTAGTTCTTGTCATGCCGTTCTTGGCGGACTTCTTCGACCAGGCGGCTGATTTCCTCGTCAGAAACGGGGTTATTTCGAAAAGGGCTGGAGAGTTTTTCGGTCAGGTTGTCCCAGCTTTGCTGACGAGTTTCTTCTTCAAGCTTTTGTACAATTTTAACTTTTTGGGGCAGGCTCAAGGTACGAAACCACACGAGAATACGCGCCCCGGTGCTTCGAGGGCTGGATTTTTTCATGGGATGCTGGCTCCTTCTGGTGAAAAGGTTACCTTAACAGCACTTCCAAATCAAGACTCTTCTCAGGCTTCTCGCTCCGAAGTGGGACAGGCCGCAACGGCGGCCAGCCCACTGGGTAAGCGCTCCGCGCGGGCCGAGATGCGTAACGGGACATCCGAGCAGGCATTCCAGGAATGGCTGGATGGCAAAGACAGCTACCGGGATGAGCGCCGCAGGCTGCGGGAATTTCTCCACATTGCTTTGACGGGACTCTGGGATCGCGGCGGGCGTTATGATGACAATTATGCGCCTTATCACGACTATTATCTGAAATTGAAAAAGCTGTATACGGACGCTGGCAAACCCCTGACGGATCTTGATTCGCTGGCCTGGCGCGTGCTGCAAGGATTTTTTGATACGCCGCGCCATTTATTTGCCCTGGGGTTTTCTGAGGAGAACCTTGATCCCGAAGCGCGAATTTACCAGGACCTTGTTATCAAGATCGGACATGACCAGACCATGCCCACCCCCGGACTCGCGGCCTTTATGCTGATCGTTCTAGATTTAAAGAAGAAAGACCGCGTGCTCGAAATCGGCGCGGGTTCCGGCTGGCTGGCTGCCTGGATGGCGCTTTTGGCTGGGCATGTGGATGCGATCGAAAGACACCCGGAATTAGTTGAGCGGGCCCGCCGGAATATTGAACTGTCGCAGCGTAGCGACAGGGTGGACATTATTGAGGGCGATGGCTGGCCCGGAATGCCTGAAAAGGCGCCCTACGACGTGATTGTGCTTTCTGCCGATCCGCATGAAAGACCCGATCATTTGTTTGAACAGCTTTCGCCTAACGGCGGACGTTTGATCGCGCCCGTGAACCGGACCTTGACACTTTACGTTAAAAACGGAACCGAGATCACGGAACACAAGCTGCTTGAATTGATGTTTTCGGATCCTTTTCCGCATGCCTCTAGAGACGTGCTGGCCGTTTCTGAAAAACTTTCAACGCAGTTGAAGAACGAGAGCTCTCGGGAAGAGGCTTTTCAGAAACTGCTCGCAAAAATAGATGCGTATGGCAGCGCGGGAAATGGGGAGGCTGTGCAAACGTTTGCCCGCCTCCTTGAACGCTGGCTCACACCGGAATACATGACTCGCTTTCAACCGCAAATTCGAAAACTTCTGGCCAATCCGGAACCGCTAGTGCGCATTGCCGCGGCTGCCAATCTGATTCCGCCTGAAAGAGATGCGCGGCAAGCGGCCCAGCCCTACCTGGGAGAACTGGCCTTTCTCGTTGCGACGGATCCGGTAGTGAACGTGCGTGAAATCGCCGCCGAAGCCCTGGCCATGATCACGGATGATTTTAAGGACCCGGCCGCATCAGTGCTGGCCAGTTTTCTTGGCGCGGACTATGCGCAAAAAATACGCGCCTACAAAGCCGTTCAAAATGCGTTGAACGACGAGAGATTCGATCTGGCGGAATTGCGCAAGGATTTTTCGGATGAAGCGCTGGCGCCGCCGGTGATCATTTACTACTGGACGAATCACGTGCAGAATAAGAAGGGTTCAAAGGTAAAACCCGCAAGCCGCGGCGCCCGGCTGGCGGCGCTTTTAAAGCAGATGGATCCTCTGGCGATAGTGCCTGAAATAACAGCGCAGCTTTCCGTTCTTCCCGAGAAGCGCAAAAAGGATCTTCTGGAACTTATACTGGCCGACACGCTGACGCCGGAGCAGGCGGACATGCTTATTCCGCGGTTTATGCAGGCGCTGCGTACGGGAACTTTCCGGGGCGCGCCGCAGGAAGGTCAAAAGGCGCTGCGTCTTATGGTCTTGGGCATGCTCACCAATTTATTTGAGAAAGGCGCCACACCGGATGCCGCCGTGGTACAGGAACTGCTCGACATGGTTGAGAAAGATCCTGATTTCGAAGTCAGCACGCGTACGGCAGTGGCCCTGCTGAGTATCCAGGACGAGAAATTGCTTGGGGATAAAAAACCATTGCTGCAGATCTATGACATTGTGGGCCTCGGAGCCTGGAGTAAATTATTTTTGCCGGAGCGGGATAATGTTTTAATCAAAGATACGGCGGCCGTGCTTTACAGGGCTGCCAGGTTGTCGCCAACATCCACACGCGATGATTTTCAGGATCGCCTTAAAAACACCGAAACGGCCATGCCGGCTATCTTTCTCTTGTCACTGCCCGGACAGCCCTGGATGGAGGAACTGCGTGAAAACATTCTGCATGTTTTTGAGTCAGCCACTTTTGGCGATCGTGCCGTGATTATATCGCTGATGCAGATGCGGGCGGGCAAAACCGCGCGGAATCTTCAAGCCGTCGTGCCCGAGCGAGAAATACATCTGCACGATAACGCAATTTCAGCGCTGGCCTTCAGCGCGGATGGCAAATATTTGATCTCAGCGGATAAGGATGGAAAAATTTTCCAGAGCGATGCCGTAACAGGCCAACCGATTGGCCGATTCTTCAAACTCGAGGGAGCTGTTTATGCCCTGCGTGTTGATCCGGACGGCAGCTTGTGGATTGTTATTCCAGGCCCGTCGGAGAAACCGAAACCCGGGGGTGGATCTCAAGGGCATTCCGATCTGCAGCTGCTGCATGTCGAACACCCTTTCGAAGAGTCCTGGAGACTTGTTCAATCGCAGACCATTCCGCTTTTGTCCGGATGGGACCAAGCCTTTCTGTTGGGGAGTGCCAAGGTCTTGTTTAGTCCGGATGGCCGGCTGGTTGCGTATTACGAGCCTGGCAAAAAAAGCGGTGTTTTTTTGCATCAGACGCAGGATGTGAGTAAAGCCACCATTTTGCCGGGAGATACGATTGCTTTTTTCCCCGGAAAAAAATTCTTAATGGGCCTGGGGGATGAAACGGATATTTTCTTTGCCATCCACCCCTTCGCAGAAGACCGCAGGAAAGAATCTGGCGCGATTCAAATTCAACAGTTTCAGGGCGACATGCTGAAGATGCCGCTTGTGGGACGTATCCCGGCGCCTCTTGCCGGCGTGCGTGAGTTGGTTTTTAATCCCAACCATCCGGATGAGGGACAGCTTCTTGTGATGGATCAGTTGGGAGGCATGCATCTGCATAATCTGCTGCTTCGCGATACGGAAACGATGGTCTTGGGGCTCACCACGGCGCAGTCCGCGGTTTTTTCACCCGATGGCCGTTACTTTGCCACGGCCGAAAATGACGGCCGTGTACTAGTTTGGGATGCTGTGAAAGGCGAACAGATTGCCGCCTTTGTGGATCATACCCAACCCGCCGGAACGCTGGCATTCAGTCCCGACAGCCGGCGGCTTTACAGCGCCAGCCCCGTCAATACGGTCGAGCAGAGAGACAAAATTTACTGGATGCATGGCGATCATCTCGATAAAACCATTCGTGTTTGGGATATGGAGACGGATAGTCACGGACACTTTGCTGTCGGGTCTGTTGCGGAACAATCTGGTTCTTTGTTCGTAGGGGCCGGTTCTAAACCGGCCCTTGGAGTTTCGGTCAATGACGGGCGGGTTGTGAACCCGCCCCTACAAGAGGCTGCGGGCGTCACACCTTCTGTCACAGCCTCCTGGGAATCGGACTTGCAAAAGGGCAAGACGTTGCACTCGGATGAAGACTTTGCGAAACGGGTGAACGCGGCGCGCAGCCTATACCAGTCCGGAAAATTGATTCCAGCAGAAA
>JAHFHB010000030.1:0-1262 GCA_023247135.1 Candidatus Omnitrophota bacterium | reverse complement strand
AGAAATCCAGCAAGAGTTTGACGCATTGCCCACGCTGGGCGCGCGTCAGGCCGCGCTCATGGCCATTTATCTTTATCGGGTCGGATTGGGGCCGTATCAAACTTTGGACGCAGTGCGCGAAGTCCTGCAAACGCTGCAAACTCTTGAAAGCACGTCCATTGCGGAAAATGAAAAGCGTTTTAACCGCGGCGGCGAACACCGCATTGCGCTGGAAGCCCACTCGCATATCCCGCAAAAATCCGGCGACCGGTTCGTGGAAAAATCACACAGCGTTAAAAATTTACTGGAACTGGCCATGCGTGTGAAAGGCAATGTGACCGAAACGGGTGAGCTGCGTGTTCGGGCCCTGTTTGAAGACGGCGGCCTTGAGCACCAATCCCTGCCGTTTGCCAATCCGCATGCGCTCGGTATTTACCGTAAATTGCTGGCCGAGCTTGGTGAGGCGGAAGACTTTCATCCCTTTGGCGAGCACAAGATTTCGTACTCATCCCCGGGAGCAGGCCGTTTTGATTACCGGACCATGTGGAGCCATTTTAATTTTAACGGGCCGCTGGAGGGTGAAGAGGCGTTTCAAATTATTTTGAAATGGCTGGATTTCAATGCGCGCCTGGCGCGCCGCGAGCAAGACCCCCAGCTGCTGCGGCCGGGTCATTCCATAAAATACATTGGCTATGAAATTCGCGCGAAAAGCGATTCTAATCTTGAGACCGCGCGCCAATACCGTTCCGAGGCCGTGGGCATGGCGCTTGTGAGCAAAAAATCTCCGCCGCCGATACTTAATCCGTGGGCTGATATGAGTGAAAACACCAGCCACGAAAATCTTGGCATGGCGGATTTTGAAGACCTGGCCGTCGTTTTGAGTGAAATGGTTCTGCTTTATCAGAACCGCACGCAATGGAAAGAAGCGGATATCCGGCGCTGGATTGAACTCACAGCAGACTTGCCTGATATTGAGCCGCTGAGCAAAGAAGTTCGTTACCATCTTAAAGTCACCGATAAGGGTATTGATGATGAACGTGTGCGCGAACAGGAAGACAAACTCATTGCTTTTCATGACCAGCGAGCGGGTGCAGCGCCGGCTGCTCTGGCCCAATCCGAAGCAGTGACGACCCCGCTTGAAAAAGCGCTGCAAGGCCTCGGCGCTTTTCAAGGAGAAGCGCTTTCAGGTTCAGGAAGAAATATTTATAGAGCGGCATTGACGCGATCTTTGGCTGAATATGGCCGCATAGTTCATGCGTTTGCCCTCAAAGCGGAGGGCGCTT
>JAHFHB010000029.1 GCA_023247135.1 Candidatus Omnitrophota bacterium | reverse complement strand
GCTTACGGTTTTGAAAGCAGCTGTGAAAGCGCCGGCGCCAAAGCCGTCGTTTTTAAAGACGAGCTCGGCGATCTCATCGAAGCCCTGCGCGAACTTTAAATTTCTTCCACCGTCCGGTAGGACTGTTTTTCGAACCTTGAAAAAAACTCGTACGCGCACGGCACCACAAAAAGCGTCAAGAGCGTTGAGAGCGTAACGCCGCCCACCAGCGCAATCGCCATCGGCGTAATAGTTTCAGAGCCCGCTCCGATGGCAAAGGCTTCCGGGATCGCTGCCGCTACCGTCGCCACCGAGGTCATCAGGATCGGCCGCAGCCGCACCGGGCAGGCCTCCAAAAGCGCCTGCTGCACACCGGCCCCCTGCCTGCGGCGCTCATTCGTAAAATCGATCAAAAGAATGGAATTTTTTTTGACGATGCCCATCAAAAGAATCAGCCCGATCATGCTGTAAAGATTCAGGGAATTGCCGCTGAGAAACAGTGCTAAAAACGCGCCCGTCACGCTGAAGGGCAGCGCTAGCAGCACCGTCACCGGGTGAATAAAACTGTTGAACTGCGTGGCCAGCACCATGTAAGCCACAAAAATACCAAGCACCAGCGCCACGAGCAGGCTTTGAAAAGATTCCTGGAAAGCCTGCGCGCCGCCGGAAAAAACAATCCGGTAATCAGCCGGCAGGGTTTCTTTGGCGATGCGCTGCACGGCCTCCAGCGCTTCTTGCTGCGTATGCCCCGGCGCCGGATTCGCATAAATGCTGATGGCGCGTTCGCGGTTTTTGCGTGTGATCGAAAAAAGCGTCGGTTTGACTTCAGACGCCATCAATTCCGAAAGCGGCACGACTTCGCCGTGCTGATTGCGCACCCAGATGCGCTGGACGTCTTTCGGGTTTGAGCGGTCGGCCTCCGCCAGCCGCACCCGAACGTCATAACGTTTGCAGCGGCTTGTGAATTTTCCATTGCGGACGCCGCCGATCATGGCGTTGATCGTATTGGCAATCGAAAGTACGCTGACGCCGTGCTCCGCCGCTTTGGGACGGTCGGGGTGAATCTGAAGTTCCGGCATGCCAAGTTGATAATCCGTATCGATGTCCGTCATCAGCCCGGAAGTTTTCATTTTTTCCATCATCTGTTTCCCGGCGTTTCCCAGTGTGTCCCAATCGGGGCCGCGCACCGTGAATTCGACGGGAAAGCCGCGCTGCGCCGTGAACCCTGACTGCGACAAATCCTGCACAATCACACGCTCGACTTGAGGAAGCGTGCTGAACTCCTTGCGGACTTTCTGCATAAACTCAGCCTGCGTAATGTGGTGCCCGTTGATTTCCGGCCGCGCAGCGCGCGGTTTCATGGTAATAAAGACAAAACCGGTGTTGACCTGCCCGCCGCTGAATCCGCCTACCGCGCTGTAATAACTGCCCAGCTCCGGGTTTTGCATCAACAGAGCTTCGGCTTTTTTGAACACCGCGTCCGTCTGTTCCATGGCCGTCCCTAGCGGCAGGATCATGCGCACTAAAAAACGGCTTTGATCCTGCGACGGCACGAATTCTTTTTTCAAGCCCCGGGTCAAAAACAGCGAACCGAAAAATAAAACGGCCGCCAGGGTCAGAACCGTTTTGCGGCGGCCGAGAAAAAAAACGAGCGCGCGGCGGTAGCTTGCGGTGAGCCCGGCCATGAGGCCGTCCACGAACTGACCCAGTCTTGTCGTGTGCCCGACCTCCAGAAACTGCGAGCAGCGCATCGGTGCAATCGTGAGCGCTTCCAGCAGGGAAAACATCACGGCCACGGAAATCGTGACGCCGAACTGAAAAAAGAATTTTCCGATCACGCCTTCCATGAAAATCACCGGAATAAAAATAGCCAGAATGGCCACCGAGGCGGCCAGGGCCGCAAACGTGATTTCGCGTGCCCCGACCAGGGCCGCCTTCATGCGCGGCAAACCGTGTTCCTGATAGCGCGAAATATTTTCAAGCACCATGATGGCATCGTCGACGACGATGCCGATCACAAGCGACAGGCCCAGCATCGTAAACGTATTGACCGTAAATCCCATGAAGTAGATCACGATGAAAGCGCCCATGATCGAGGTCGGGATGGCCAAAAGCACGTTGACCGTGGCACTCCAGGACCCCAGAAAGAAGTAGCAGACGAGCGATGTCAGAATCGCCGAAAGAATCAAATTAAAATTCAGCTCATGCACGGAGTCTTTAATAAAATTCGTCGAGTCGAACACCACGCTCAGGCGCATGCCTTCGGGCAGGGCCTTCTGCAAATCCCTCACCTTCTTTTTGACCGCATCGGCCACCGCCACCGCATTGGTGCCGCGCTGTTTGACCATGCCAAGCCCGATCGCGGCGCGGCCCATGCTGCGTGAAATGCGGCGGATGTCGGCCAGGCCGTCTTCTACCGTTCCGACATCCTGAAGCGTCAGATTTTTCCAGAGCGGTGCGCCGCGCACGCGGTTGGGAATGACAATTTTTTGAAATTCTTCGGGGCTGGCAGCTTCGCCGTACACACGCACATTGATCTCTTTGTCGCCCGTATCGATGTAGCCTGCCGGCTGATCCGCATGCTGGGAACTGATCGCATTCAGCACGTCTTCAACGGTCAATTCCTTGGCCTGCATCTTTGAAGCATCCAGCCATACGCGCAGATTCGGCTCCGCATAACCGCCCAAACGCACGCTGCCCACGCCCTGCACGGTGGTGAACTGGTCCTTCAAGGTTTCACTGATGTAGCGCACCAGATCTTTGAGCGGGCGATCGCCCGACAGCGCCACCCACAGGATCGGCTGGTCTTCTGGATTTGTTTTAGTGACGATCGGCGGATCAATCTCGTGCGGAAGATTTTTTTGAGCCTGCGCGATTTTGGTCTGCACTTCCTGAAGCGCGACGTCAATGTTGCGGTTCAGATTGAATTCTACCGAGATATCCACCTGGCCCTGCTGTGAAATGGAGGTGACTTCTTTAATCCCTTCCACGCTCATCACGGCGTCTTCGACAATGTCCGTCACTTCCGTTTCCATGACTTCGGGCGCCGCGCCTTCCCAGGCGATGTTTACCGACACCACGGGAAAATCCACGTCCGGAAGCTGGCTCACGCCGAGGCGTTTGAATCCGATCGCGCCGAAAACAATCAGCCCGATCATCAGCATCCAGGCGAATACGGGGTTTTTAATCGAAAAATCTGAAAGCGTCATGTATCCCTTTGCTTAAGTTTAGTTCTTTATCTAAATTCATTTTTCGTCATCCCCGCGAAAGCGGGGATCCATCTGTGCTTCTGGCTTTTGAAGATGGGATGGATTCCTGCTAGAACCATGCAGGAATGACACATCGCCATTAATTTGCCTTTATCTCCGCGTCCTTACAACAATTTCCCCGAGCGACTTCGAGCTGCCAATAGCTTTTGGTCATCACGTAAAAAGCCTGATTCATATCGCGCTTTGTTTCAAACAGCGCCTGCATCGCTTCCAGCACATCCAGATTGCTCACCCAATGCTGCTTGTACTCGCTGCTCTGCAGAGTAAAATTCTCCTGCGCGGCTTTCACGGCTTTTTCCAAAGCGCGAAACTGCTCTCCCGCGCTCATCCAGTTGGAATAGGCGTCGCGAATTTCCTGCTCAGCCTTACGCTGGGTCATGGCATAAGTCAGTTTGGATTCTTTCCACAGGCTGTAGGCATCGCGCATCTTGCCGAGTGTGGAGCCGCCTTTGCCCAGCGGAATCGTCAGGGTGAACAACGCGTCCCAGCTGATGCCCGACTGAAACCCTTCGCGTTTTTCATACAGGTTACTGTCAAGCGACAATTCCGGCCACAAATCCCCTTGCGCCACGATCATCGCGCCGCGCGCGGTCGTGATAGCCTGGCGCGCGGCTTCCACATCCGGACGCCGGGAGGCCAGTTCCTTAAAATCAATTTCTGCTTCACTGGGAGGAAGGGCTTCGTCTTTCAGTTCTACGGGCCTCACCGCAGTTCCCGTTAAAAAAGCCAGCATGTTTTTCGCCAGCGCCAGATCTCCCTTGGCGCGGGCCAAGTCGGCTTTAAAAACTTCGTAACGCGACTGGGCCGTGGCCGTTTCACTGGGCCTTGAGCGGCCGATATTTTCCCAGCCTTTGAGTTCCTGAATCCGGTCCTCGTAAAGCGTCAAAATCCCCTGAATGATTTCGATATCTTTTTGAATGCGCAGATAGTCATAAAACGAATGGACGACGTCGATGAAAAGCAGCTGCTTGGCCCTTTCCCATTCCCCCTGGCGCTGTTTACGCAAACTGCCGGCGCCGGATAACGCCCCCACGGACTTGAAGCCCTGAAAAAGCGGCTGACTGATGACAAATTTTCTTTCACGCCGCTCCGCGGCCGTTGCGTTGGCAGCCACGGCGGATCCGTCGCTTGAACTTCCCTGGGGGTCCTGCCGCTTGTTCGTCATCACAAAATCAATATCGCCCGCCGCATCACCGGTGGCTTTGAGAAAGCTCGCCAGCGTCCGGCCGATCTCTTCTTTCTTGATCGCGAGCGACTCGCTTTGGCGCATGGCCAGCTCGTAACCATCCCAGAGCGTAATCGCCTGAATTTCCGGCGCAGGTGCGGTGTTTTTGATTTCTTTTTTTGCAGATGCGGGCAGACTGCCCATGGCCCAAAGGTGCGGCGCGCCGCTCATCAGGAGTAGAAATATCAGTATCCAGCGTTTCATTTACAGATCCGTTCCAAACAAGCAGGGAACAGGCATGCCTGTTCCCTACGAACTTGTGAATTGCTTCTAAAGATGCAGAGTGTTAAAAAGCCAGCTCCAGAGAATGACCTGTGGCAGTGTCGCGATCAACATCCAGAGAGCCGTCTTGCGGCCCACATTCTGCCAGAGCAATCCAATTTCCGTGTAATCGGTCACCACGCCGGCCATCAGAAAAGCCAATGCATTTCCAAAAGCATGCGTCTGGCGGTAAATCTCGAAAGCCACGGGCGAAGTTCCCTCGGAACAAACCTCAAGCACCGTGGCAAAAAATAACGTTCCCAAAAGCCCCGTAAATGAAGGCCCCAAAAACCGGTGAAACCATTCTTTGGGGATAAACGCCCGCGAAAGCGCCGCCAGCACAAGGCCCAAAAAAATCCAGCCGATCACCATGCGCGCCAGCGCCGCGGAGCCGCGCAAAATCGCGGTTAAATCCAGAACCAGGCGCCGCCAGGAAAAACGGTAGTCCTTGAGGCGGCGTTTTAAGTCCTGCCGGATGGAGAAAGTTTCGTGCACCGCCACCGTGTGCCGGTTGCGTTCAATCCAGCCGCGCCGGTCAAGCCATTGGAAAAAAAATCCTGTGGTGAGCGCCACCAGCAGCGCAACCAGAACAATCAAAAGTCCCTTGAGGCCAAAAAGGCCGAGCAGCATAAACGTAACCGGCATGCTGGCCCAGGGACTGGCCAAAAGAAAACTGACGATAGCCGCTCCGGAAGCGCCTTTGCGGTGAAGTTCCATGGCCACCGCCAAAAGACCGTGGCAGCAGGAACTCATCAGGAAGCCCAGCCCCACCGCATAAAGCACGGTCTGCTTACCCGCCTGCGAAAGGTGTTTTGAAATATAGCTGGAAGGGATAAAACGATCCATCACGCCGCCTAATAAAAATCCGCCGGCGACGGCAAGCCCAATCGACCGCACATACTCCCAGAGCGCCGCGCGAAAAGGCTCGAGTAGGGGCACAAAAAAAGAGGCCGCGACCAAACTCCCTCCGGCTGACAAAATCCAGAAAAAAGGCTGCTGATACCACTCCGGCGTCTGCCCATGCGTTTTGCAGCACTCATGCTCCTCGGGCGCGTGGCCAGGTTTAGCCGTGGTAGACAATGCGCCCTCCCCAATAACCCGTCACAAGCAAGGCGGCCACGGTCAACGCGCTGCCAGTCAGCTTGACCGGCACAAATCCGGCCTGGCCGGATTTCCCCAGAGTTTTCCACAAAATCAAGCGAACCGTGGAAATAAGAAATAAAACCGCGGCCGCGTAAAAATGCGGCTTCACGCTGCCCTCGAAAAGATCCGCGATTTCACCGCCCGCGTCGAAGTAGCCGGTCACAAGCGCGGTTAAAAGAAAAAGGTAGGCCCCGAAAAAACTGACCTGGGCCAAATCCAGGTAGTCTTTGCGTTTTTTAAAATAGCCCCAAAAAAGCAGGAAAAATTCGAAACAAAAAAGCGCAATCGGGAAATGCACCAGCATGGGATGAATCGGTAAATTATTCATGAACCCCTCCTTACTTGAATCATCCTGGACACTTTATCTTTACTGCTCGTCATTGCGAGTTAGACCTAGACAGTCTCATGAAACTACTGCTATTCGCTGCAGACAGAACTGCAGGCCGCCTCTGCCGAAGAATCATTGACGGGCGCCTGCGGCTTGAGCTCACGGCTAAAACTTTCGGGCGCCTCTTTAAACTTCTGCAGACAGCCTGAACAGCAGAACTCATGTTTTTTTCCGCCCTGCTCGAGCACGCTCTTGCCATCCGCTTTTCTGCCGTCATTCATCGCGCACAGCCCGTCCGCCGCCTCAAGCCTGGCCGCTCCCAGGAACGCAGAAAATCCAAGTACCGCCAAAAATAAAAATCCCCTTCGACTCATGGCCCTCACCTTTTTATTTACGCCCGTTGAATGCCCGCGGCAATCCACGGAGCCTTGCCCCGCTGCATTTCAAAATACCACTTCCAAATAAAATAAACCACCGGATAAATGAGCAATTCCAGAATGAAAGAGCTCACAAGCCCGCCCACCATCGGCGCGGCAATGCGTTTCATTAAATCCGAACCCGTTCCGGTTGCCCACATCACCGGCAAAAGGCCGATAAAGGCCGTCATCACCGTCATCATTTTGGGCCGCACACGCTTCACGGCTCCGTGAATCATGGCCTCCTCAAGATCCGACTGAGTTTTCATGCGGCCTGCGCGCACACGTTCATCATAAGCCATGTCCAAAAAAAGCAGCATGAAAACACCGGTTTCGGCGTCAAGCCCCATGAGTGCAATCATGCCCACCCAAACGGCGATTGACAGGTTGTAGCCCAGCAGCGCGAGCAGCCACACCGCGCCGATCAGGGAAAAAGGAACGGCCAAAAGAATAATCCCCGTTTTCACCCAGGAACGCGTGTTCAGGTAGAGCAAAAGACAAATAAGAAAAAAAGTGATGGGTACAATGGTTTTCAAACGTTCGCGCACCCGGATCATGTTCTCATACTGGCCGCTCCAAAGAAGCCCGTAGCCTTGCGGAAGTTTCAGCGCGCGCGCCACGACCCGCTTGGCTTCTTCGACATACCCGCCGATATCGCGGCCGGCAATATCGACATACACGTAACCGGTGAGCATGCCGTTTTCATTGCGAATCATGGCGGGCCCCTGCCGGATTTTGAGATCCGCAATCTGCGCAAGCGGGATCTGTTGTCCCGAAGGCGTGGAGACCAGCACACGCTTGAGCTTTTCAAGATCATCGCGGAATTCGCGCCCATAGCGCACGCTGACCGGATAGCGTTCGCGCCCCTCCACCGTCGTGGTGACATTCTCTCCGCCGATCGCCGACATGATCACGGCCTGGGCATCCTCGACGCTCAAGCCATAGCGCGCCAGGTCATCGCGTTTCAAATCGAAATCCAGGAAATAACCGCCCGCCACCCGCTCGGCAAAAACACTGCGCGTGCCGGGAACGTCTTTGAGAATCATTTCAAGGTGCATGCCGATTTTTTCAATCGCCGCCAGGTCCGCTCCCGTCACTTTAATTCCCACCGGCGTGCGCACACCCGTCGTCAGCATGTCGATCCGGTTCTTGATCGGCATGGTCCAGGCATTCGTCGTGCCCGGAATCTTAAGCGCTTTGTCCATCAAGGTGACCAGCTCTTCATGCGAAATGCGGTCGGGCCAAAAAGGACGCAGCGGGCCTTTTAGAAACTCCGGCAATGCGGAATACCAGCGTTTCTGGGCGCGCCACTGGTCACGCGGCGTGAGCTGAACGACCGTTTCCATCATGGAAAATGGCGCGGGGTCCGTCGAGCTTTCGACGCGGCCCGCTTTGCCGAAAACACGCTCCACTTCGGGAAAACTCTTCAGGATCTGGTCCTGTTTCTGGAGAAGTTTTTCTGCTTCGGTCACCGAAATGCCGGGCAGGGTCGTCGGCATGTAGAGCAGATCACCTTCCCACAAGGCCGGCATAAATTCCGAGCCCAGCCGCGCAAAAACAGGCAGGGTGGAAAGCACCAGAATGCCCATCAGCACCAGCGTTTTTTTGCGGTGTTCCAGAACCCAGCGGCAGGCCGGCTCATACACCTTGAAAAGCACGCGGCTGACCGGATGCGTTTCTTCCTTGTAGTACGTGCCGACAGTCAGCGTCGTCAGAATTTTTGAAATCCAGGGCCCGCCCCAGCGGATGGGTTCCATGCGTGTGAAAAAAACCCGCATCGCCGGATCAAACGTCACCGCCAGCAGCGCGGCCATGATCATGGTCAGGTTCTTGGCCCAGGCAAGCGGCCTGAAAAGACGCCCTTCTTGATCGATGAGCGAAAAAATCGGGAAAAAAGCCACGGCAATCACCAGCACCGAGAAGAAAACCGCGGGCCCCACTTCTTTGAGCGCGCGCAGGCGCACTTCATGGTAGTCCCCCTGCCGCCCGCCGTGCAGCCATTCTTCCAGACGCTTGTAGGCGTTTTCAACTTCCACAATCGCACCGTCGACCAGCACGCCGATCGAAATGGCAATGCCTGAAAGCGACATGATGTTGGCGCTCAGGTGCAGGCCGTAAAAGGGGATGAAGGCGAGCAGCACCGAAATCGGAATCGTGATGATCGGCACAATCGCCGACGGTAAATGCCAGAGAAAAAAACAAATGACCAGGCTGACAATGATCATTTCTTCCATCAACGCATGCTTGAGCGTGTGAATCGAGCCTTCGATGAGTTCGGAGCGGTCGTAAAGCGGAACGATTTTGACACCGGGCGGCAGCGACGGCTCCAGCTCCTTCAGGCGCTCCTTCACGCGGCGGATCACATTCAGCGCATTTTCTCCGTTACGCATCACCACCGTGCCCGTCACCGTATCGCCCTGTCCGTCCAAATCGGCAATGCCGCGCCGGATGTCCGGGCCGATCGCAACCGTACCCAAATCCTTCACAAGCACCGGGGTGCCTTTATCATCCGTCGCAACCACGATTTTTTCCAAGTCCTGCACGTTCGTGGCATACCCGCGGCCGCGCACCATGTATTCGGCGCCCGAAAACTCAAGCACGCGCCCGCCGACTTCCTGATTGCCTTTGCGAATCGCATCCGTGACCGCCCCGATCGGAATGTGGTAGGCGATCAAACGGTTGGGATCAATCGCGATTTGGTACTGTTTCACAAAGCCGCCGAGACTGGCGACTTCGGCAACGCCGTGGACACTTTGCAAGTGATAACGCAGTGTCCAATCCTGAAAACTGCGCAGCTGCTGCAGGTCATTTTTGCCGGTGGTATCGACCAGAGCGTATTGATACACCCAGCCCACTCCCGTGGCATCTGGCCCCAATTCTGTTTTAACGCCTTCGGGCAATTGGGATGTGATCTTGCTCAAATATTCGAGCGTGCGGCTGCGCGCCCAGTAAATGTCGGTGCCGTCTTCAAAAATCACGTACACGTACGAATAGCCGAAATCCGAAAATCCGCGGATGGCCTTGACGCGCGGCGCCCCCAGCATGACCGTAATGATGGGATAGGTCACCTGATCTTCCAGAATGTCGGGACTGCGGTCCCAGCGCGAATAAATGATCACCTGCGTATCGGAAAGATCCGGAATCGCGTCCAGCGGCACACGGCGCATGGCTCCAAGCGCCATCACCACAGCCACCGCTGTCAGCGCCAGAACCAGAAATTTATTGTGCGCCGAAAACTCGATGATTTTTTCGATCCAGCCGTTGCGGTGCGCGAGTTCCGGATTAGAGGCCATGGACGTGCGCTCCCTTCTGCGAAGAGCCTTGCAGAGCCGCCTTGAGGCGGCTCTCGGAATCGATCAGAAAATTTCCGCTCGTGACCACTTTTTCGCCTTCAGCCACGCCCGACTGAACGGGATAAAAATCGCCGGCGGCCGGACCCAAAACTGCTTCGCGCGGCTCAAAATGCCCGGGCTCTATTTCAACAAAAAGAATCCGCCGTGTGCCGGTTTCAAGAATCGCCGAACGCGGCACGGCCAGAATGCTTCCGGCATCCACCTCGATTGAGGCCGTCAGAAACATGTCCGGCCTGAGCAGCGCTTCAGGATTTTCAAAACGGGCACGGACCCGCGTCGTGCGTGTTTTCATATCCACCATCGAATCGACGGATTTGACGATGCCCTTAAAAACTTTGCCTGGATAGGACGGCGTCTCAGCCGCGATTTCTTGCCCGGGTTTTACATCCCCGATTTCATAGTCATAAACGCTGGCATAAAGCCATACGGGGGTTCCGGCATGCGCATACAAAAGCCCCTGATCCGGCTCTTTTTGGCGGCTGACCTCCGCGACAAGCTCTTCGCTCAATCCCAGATGCCGCAGGCGTACGCGCGCGGCATCGGCCAACGCCTCCGCTGGATGAACGGTTTCCTCGAGGGCACCTTCGCGGGCTTTTTTAAGAGCGCGGAGCGCTTCGATCAATTCTGCCTGCGCCTGATAAAGTTCCGCGTCATGCGCCACGGTAGCGGCCGCTCGTATCGTTTTATGAATGCTGCGCTTTTCCACCGTTTCCGTCGTGACGCCGATCATCTGGCGTTTCTCCAACCCCAATTTCACAATCCCGTGATCCTGAGGCAAAAGGTCTTTGATCACGATCCCCAGATTTTCGCCGCAGTGAGGGCACTTGCCAAGGCGCGCAAACTCCTCGGTGACCGCCATCAGGCAGTTCCCCATTTTGCATTTGTGCAGCATGCAGAGTTCGCCGGGTTTCATCTTCAAAACCTGTTCGAGCGTAAATTCACGCGGCGCTTCCTGGCCCCGGGTTTCGGAATGCTCCGCATGCACACCCGCGGAAGTTTCGTCTTCGGACAAAACTAAATCCATGTGGCAAATGGGACATTGGCCCGGCCGGTCTGACGTGTAGCTGGGATGCATGGGGCAGTAGTAGAGAGCTTTCGCACTGCCTGCTTTCGAGGCCTGGGACGTTTGCAGCCGTCCGGTCCGAAACATCCAAAGCCCCGCGGCCAACGCCACGGCCAAAACTAAAATCACAAAGCGGCTTTTTAAAAAAGCTTTCATCTCAGGCCTCCGTCAGTTGCCGGCCCAGGGAGCGCTCAAGATCCGCGCGGCTCTTCAGAAGCTCGGTGTAAATTTTAAGATAGCCCAGTTTCGCATTGAGAAAAATACGCTCGCTGTCGAGAAGCTCCAGAAAATCCGCGCGGCCGGATTCGTAGCCAGCCCGGTCTGAGTTCAGCGCCAGCTCCGATTGCGGCAATACGCCGGACTCGTACAATGCCGTGATTTTCAAAGCCGTCTGACAGCGCAGGTACGCTTCGCGCACCTCGTAAAAAGTTTTATCGCGCATCCCCTGCAGTTCAGACTGTGCGGCCTCCAGCTTGCGCCCCGCCTCTTGAATCCCGGCGATATTGCGCGTTTGCCACAAGGGCACATTGATCGCCAGCGGAAACATCCAGCTGTCTTTTCCGTCTTCACTATCGGTGGTCATGCCGCCGCCCACCCAGGTGTAGCTGAATCCGGCATCCAGATCAGGAATATTTTTCATTTGGGCCAGCGATTTTTCATGACGTTTTTTGTGAATGCGGGCTTCGGAAGCTTTGACTTCCTGGCGGTTCTTGGCCGCCTCGGTTAAAAGCTCAGGCAGGTTTTCATCCAGCGCCGGTTTTGGGGGCTTTTGCGCCGGACCAAAACTCAGCAGAGGGTTCCGGTCCAGCAAAGCGTTCAGACGGGCCTCCAGCATGCCGCGTTTTTGTTCGAGTTCATACACGCGGCCCAGCGTCAGCGACACTTCCGCCTCCGCCTTGGCCGCATCACGCTGCCCGGCTGAACCATCCGCGTAACGCGTCCGCGCCGTCGCTTCGATTTTTTTGAGAAGTTCGTGAATTTCCCGGATCACCTGCAGGGAGGCGTCCGTTTGGTAAAGCGCGTAAAAGGTTTTACGCACATCCAGCAGCACGTCACGGCGCACAGCCTCGTAATCCATCCCGGCGGCTTTAGCATTGGCACGCTGTTTCTGCCAGCGCTTCCAGATTTTCGCGGGAAACGGAATTTTTTGCGAGACCATCAGGCGGTTTTCCTCCGGCCCCACTCTCGACTCGCTCATTTCCCCCATCACGTCCATGCCCACCATCGGGTCAGGGAGTGCCAGCTCCTGCATCGGCTTTTTTTGCGCCGCTTCCCATTTCAGCCGGGCGGTACGAATTTCAGGGCTGGCCTCTTCCGCCACCTTCATAAGCTGCGGCAGAAAAAACTCCTTCGAAAAAGCGTCAGACTGCGCCACCGGGGCAGCCGATACACACGGGATTATCCCCAACAGCGCGAGTAAAGCCGCCGCTAAAATTTGAAATCCATTTTTTTAAACTGACTGATCCGCATAAAAGCCTCCGTTACTGAACTTAAGAAACGGCACAACACGCCGGGCCTTTGAGCAAGG
>JAHFHB010000028.1:7060-12609 GCA_023247135.1 Candidatus Omnitrophota bacterium | reverse complement strand
CCTGATCAACATGGCCAGGGGCGGTATTGTGGTCGAACGGGACCTGATTGCGGCGCTTGAGGCCCGGCAGATTGCAGGGGCGGCTTTGGACGTTTTGTCGACGGAACCACCGCGGGCCAAGGATCCGATTTTGAAAGCGCCGCGGCTCATTTTAACGCCGCATGCGGCCTGGGCCAGCCTCGAGGCGCGCCGGCGCGTCATCGGCGAGATGGCCCTGAACATCAAGGCCTTGCAAGAAGGCAAGCAACGCAGCCGGGTCGTTTGATTTTTAGGCAGGAGACGGATGTATGATGGAACCTAAACAGCTTCATGAAATTTTGACGGCCGCTTTTCCCGGCGCTGAAATCACTGTCGGTGATATGACCGGCACGCGCGATCATTTTCAAGTCAGCGTACTGTGGGACGGCTTTAAGGGCAAGCGCCTGATTGACCAGCACCAGATGGTGAACAAAGCACTTGCGATGCCGCTTGAAGACGGGCGCATTCACGCCCTGCAGATGCACACCGCGGCGTTGTAAATTGTGATAACTTTGTTGTTGCGAGCTCGCACAGTGGGCGTAGTAATCTCGGTTTCGTAGGGAACAGGCATGCCTGTTCCCTACAAGTTGATTGGATTGCCGCGTTGCCCTGTTTGCGGGTTGCAATGACGATAACACGGGGGATTGTATGAGCGATACCATTGAAAAAATTGAGTCGGAAATCAAGGGCAATAAAGTCGTGGTGTTCATGAAAGGGACGGCCGAAGCGCCGATGTGCGGGTTTTCGGCGGCCACTGTCCAGATTCTCAAAGGGTTCAGCTACCCTTTTAAAAGCGTGGATATTCTTGCAAACCCGGACATTCGCGCCACTTTGCCGGGCTATTCTAACTGGCCGACGTTTCCACAAGTGTTCATCAACGGCGAGCTGGTGGGAGGCTGCGACATCATGCATCAGCTGCGCGATTCGGGAGAGCTTGAGCAGCTCCTGAAATCAGCGTTTGAAAGCAAATAAGACCGAGACCGGGTTTCGGGAATGCCCCTTTTATTGCTGTTTATTTTAGCGGTGCTGGTCTTTTTTTGGGCCCATAAAGTCGAACTGCATCAGTTCCAAATCAACCGCCACGACGTCACTCTGCGAAAAAAAATCAGCCGGCCGTTGAAAATTTTGCATTTGTCGGACATTCATTTTGCCCTGCCGAATGTCATGCTTTCCCGTTTTTTCAACCGGCTTGCCGCCGAAGAATTTGATTTGGCCGTCCTGACGGGCGACATCATCGACTGCGAGGAAGGCATTCACAACGCGGTTGAAAATCTCAGAAAAATTAAAACGCGCTATGGTTTTTTCGCAGTGTTCGGCAATCACGATTATTACGACTACCGCCTGAAAGATATTTTTCTGCATAATTTCCCGGGCCAATCCAAGCCGGAAGCCCTGAATCCCACGGATATTTTGCAGGCGGCGCTGGAAGGTATCGGAATCCGGGTGCTGCGCAACCGGACGGAGGAGATTCTGGCGGAGGGTACGCCGGTCTTAATTCACGGCCTGGATGACCCGACGACGGGACGAGCGAGCATTCGGGAAACGCTCGCCAGTTATGATCCGGCCAAAATCAATTTACTTTTAACCCACAGCATTGACGCTTTTCTGGATATCAGCGAGCACGAAATTGATCTTTCCTTTTCCGGGCATTCGCACGGCGGCCAGGTACGGTTCCCGGTGATCGGGCCCATTTTCACGCATACGACCATCGGCCGGGCTTACGTCGACGGAATCGTGACGCTGAAGGGGGCGGTTTGTTCCGTTTCACGAGGTCTGGGATACGGGCGCAATCTGGCGTTCAGACTGCTGTGCCCGCCCGAAGCCGTGGTGCTTAACGTTTTTGGGGTTTGAGCGCGCGTGTGTCAGCGCGTCAGGTATTTTTCGCGGTAAATGCGGATCAACGCGAAGAAGAGCGAAAGAATGACCGGGGCGATGAAAATGGCCATGATGCCGTAGACTTTCATGCCGCCCAGGATCCCGAAAAAAAGCAGAAAATAAGGCAGTTTGATTTTTTCTCCGATGATCGCCGGTTTGAGGAAGTTGTCGATCAGGCTGATAAAGAACACGCCAAAGAAAAGCAGAATACCCGCCTGCAGGAGCTGGTGCTGAAAGAATAAATAGAGCACCAGCGGAAACCAGATTCCCGCCGCGCCTACCAAAGGCACCATCGAAACAATAAAAGTCAGCGCCGCGAAAAGAATGGGAACCGGCACGCCCAGGGCCCAGAAAAGCACGCCTGAACCCGTGGCTTGAACCGCGCTGGTTAAAAGCTGGCCGCGGATGACCGCTGAAAAAGTTCCATAGAGCTGTTCGAAGATCATGGACTTATTGTCTTCTTCAAGCGGCACAAGGTTGTAAAGAAATCCATAAATGCGGGCGCCATCTTTGAGAAAAATAAAAGTCAGGATCAACATCATGAAGCCGTTTAGAAGTACGAAAAAGGTGTTGCGCGTCAGCGTGCCGACCTGGCTGGCCGTGTAATTGCCAAGCGCATGCGTCGAGTTGAGAATCCAGTCCGACAGGGAACTTTTTAAAGCGTCCCAATGCAGGAAACTTTCTTCGGCTCTTTGAACGAATGACAGGCCTCGCAGGTCTTCGATCAAATGTTCAATGCCGCCCTGGCGCACGAAATCCAGCGCCCACTGGTAGAGCTGGATGGCTTGCTGTGTGATGTTGAGGAAAAGCAAAATGACCGGCGGAATGGCCGTCAGCGCAATGAGGAGCGACACCAGAAAGGCCGCGGGGCCTTCGGCGATATGGCAGCGCTGGTGCAGGACTTTGTAAAGCGGATGAAAGGTGAATGCCAGAATTCCCGACCAGAAAATAGCCGTGCAAAAAGGCGAGAGCAGCACCAAAACCTGGTAGATGGCAAAAAGGAGCAGGGCCAGCAGCGAATAAGAGATGATTTGATCGCGCGTCATAAGATTTCTCTAGTTTAGCGGGCCTTCAGTCGGAAGGCAACAGCAGACTCAGAGTGCTCGCAAAGTAAACATGCAGAAAAGGGGCGGCCGGATCGATAATGAGCTATGACCTTTCTACGAAAAAAGACCGTTTTCTCGCTGATTATTTTATCCTTTTTCATGACAAGGCCGGCCGAGGCCGGACAAAGCGAGTCGCTTTTAATAAGCGGCGTTGCCAAGACCATTAACGCGGCATTTGCAATCCCCGTCGGGATGTTAAGCGGCGCGGCGCGCAATGGCTTTCCGTTTGGGCTGGTCACCGGTGCGGTGGAAGGCACTTTTTCGGCTGTCGGAAAAGCAGTGAGCGGCGCGGCGGATCTTGCCAAGGGCGGCGCTCCTTATGCCAAGTATGCGGCCCTGGCGCTTTAAGCGAATTCTTCTTTTTGCCGCCCTTTTGTTCGGGGCCGCCATTCCTTTTATTTTAGGCACTGAAGACCCGTCTGCGATACCCCGTTTCACTGAAATTGATTCCGGGGTGTATCGCGGCGGCCAGCCTACGGAACAGGGCCTGCAGGAACTCAAAGCCAAAGGCATTCGCACGATCATCAATTTCCGCTATGAGCCCGCCTTGATCGCGAAGGAAAAAGCCTGGGCCGCGGCCCAGGGCATCGCATACGTCAGCATTCCCTGGAGCATTACCGCGGAGCCGGACCCGAAAGTGTTGGATCAATTTCTTAGCGCCGTGCGCAAACCCGGGGCCAAGCCTGTTTTTATCCACTGCAAGCGCGGCGTTGAAAGAACTGGTGTGATGACGGCGGTGTACGGCATGGCTGAACAGGGGCTTGATCCCGAGGTCGCCTATCACAAGGCCGTTGACGGGTATCCGGTGCGCTGGTACTGGCGCAAGTCTGTAGAAAGTCAGTGGGCGTTTTTTAAAGAGATCCTGGCGCGAACGAACAGAAACACGCCGGCCTCAGCGCCGGATGGCTCTAAACCCGCCTGAATCTTTGCGTAGACGATCCGCCAGTGTTTTAAAACTCAATCCGGATTCTTTATCGACGCTTTCGGGCGCAATCTCCGCCAGGGGAATCATCATGAAGGCCTGCCGCTGGTAATCCGCCTGCGGCAGAATGTCGATGTCAATCGTCCGCGGGGCGAAGCGCTCGCCCGGAACCCGCACGCGTCCCAACCCGGCTTCAATCTCGCGCAAGTCTGCGCGCAGTTCGGATTCGGTTTTCTGCGTTTCTAGTTCCGCAGCCAGGTTCCAGAATTTTTGCGTGCCGGCCGGACCGACCGGATCGGTTTCATAAACGGTTGAGAAGCGGATTTGAGGCCAAAGAGCGGATAATTTTTTCAGGCAGGCGGGAATATTCTTTTCAGGTTCAATGTTTGAGCCGAGGCTCAAGTAAAAAACGCTCATTGCTGAGAAGGTGCCAGGTACCCTCGCGACCCTACCCGGCGAGGGTACCTGGCACCTTCTCTTCGGGTAATTTCAACACCGACATTTTTGGAGCCGCGCACGGCGCCTGGTTTGGAAATACGCAGTGTGACTTCCTTGAGCGCAAATTCCTTGAGGAGTAACGCCGCCAGTTTTTCAGCCAGGGTTTCAATCAGCTGGAAGCGGCTGGCGCCGGCAAAGGTCAGGATGCGCTTGGCGATGCGCTTGTAGTCGACGGTGTCTTCAATACGGTCGCGCTTGGCCGCGCGCCGGATATTGGCGGGGAATTCCAGGTCGATCAGGATTTTTTGCGGGGTTTTGCGCTCCCAGTCAAAAATACCGATAATGCAGGTGACTTCAAGCGCTTCGAGAAAGATTTTGTCGGCCATGCGGCAAGTTTAGCACCGTGTTTTGGGCCTGTCTACCGGGGTGTTTTTGAGGTTTCATGAGGGCTCCGGCTTTGGTATACTCATCACTCAATCTGGCATTTTAAACCACCCTCTTTAAATCCAAGTGAAGGAGTTTCTCTATGAGCGATCTTGAAAGAAAAGGCGTCGTAACTTTTAAAGGCAATCCCATCACCCTTGTGGGCGCTGAAGTAAAAACCGGGCAGAAAGCGCCGGATTTCAAAGTGCTGAGCAATGGCCTGGCGGAAGTGACGCTGGCGGATTTCAAAGGCAAGACCCTGCTCATCAGCGTGGTGCCGTCTTTGGATACGCCGGTGTGTGATCTTCAGACAAAACGTTTCAACGAAGAAGCCTCCAAGCTGCCGGCGGACGTGGCGGTGGTGACGATCAGCGTCGATCTGCCGTTTGCGCAGAAACGCTGGTGCGGCGCGTCTTCAGCGGCAAAGATTCAGACGCTCTCAGATCATCGTGAGACTTCTTTCGGCAAAGCGTATGGCGCGGTGATCAAAGAACTGCGTCTTTTGACCCGCGCGATTTTCATCATCGATGCGGATCAAACCGTGCGTTATGTGGAATACGTCAGTGAAGTGACCCAGCACCCCGATTACGACAAAGCGTTGAATGCGCTCAAGGCAGGCGCTAAAGCCTGATTCAATGCGTTTCCGGCAGTTGAATTTTCAGACGGCGGCCGCGGCAGCACCCCTGCTTGCGGCCGTCCTGCTTTTTTCGGTTTTTTGCGGCAGCCCAGCCGTTCCGCAGGCACTGTGTGCGTTGCAGGATGACGCG
>JAHFHB010000028.1:0-7050 GCA_023247135.1 Candidatus Omnitrophota bacterium | reverse complement strand
CAGCAAGCGGTGGAACTGCGCCAGCAGGGGCGTTTCGATGAGGCCGAAGAACTGTTGTCGGAAGCCAGCCGCCGCGATCCCGCCAATCCGGATTACCATTTTGAACTCGGCAATACTTACGCGGCAGCCTATGACGCCTGGCAGGGCAGTCCGAACAACCCGCGCCTTCAAACCATTCTGCGATCCTGCGAGCGCGAACTTAAACAGGCGGTGATGTTTCGCCCGGGGTTTGCGGTGGCTCACTACAACCTGGGTGTGATTTTAAAACGCCAGGGCCGCAACGAAGAAGCACGCGACGAGTTTCGCCGCATTCTTGAACTTCAACCGGATATGCCTGCCGCGTACTACCAGATTGGGGAAACTTACGAAAGCCAGGGTTTTTATGATGAGGCCGAGGACGCGTATCAACAGGCCCGCCAGCGCAGTCCGGGCGCGCCGGAAGTTGAAGAAGCGCTGATGCGCGTGCGGCAGGAACGCACTCAGCCTTCTGCGTCGGAGCGGCAGTCGGGTTTCGAACGGGCCGCGCTTTTGAATCAGTTTAACAGCCAGGGCGGTGGTTCCGGCATGTTTGGCAATTCGTACGCAAGTCCGAATCAGCAGCAGAATCAGGGTGGGGCGCTGACGTCGCTGGCCTCCGTGATGCTGCAGCAAATCATGGCGCGCCGCAGTTCCAACGATAATAATCGATGAGGGTGGGTATTCGTCATTGCGAGCGACCGAAGGGAGCGAAGCAATCTCAGATGCTTGCAGATTGCTTCGTCCGGCTGCGCCGTCCTCGCAATGACGAGTACGAGGTTTACTTAAGCAAATGCCGCTAAAAGATATTGAGTTTGTTTTTTTTGATGCCGGGGGCACGTTGCTGCATCCTTACCCCTCGGTGGGAGAAATTTATGCGCGCGAAGCCGCCCGGTTCGGTTCAAAAGCCGATGCGGCTTTGCTTGAAAAACTTTTCCGCCAGGTGTGGCATGAGCGCGACGGCCTGGGCGGCCTCGAGAGCCATAGCGACGAGGCCAAGGAAAGGGCTTGGTGGTATGAGACCGTGCAGCAGGTTTTCAGCCGCGCCGGCGGGGTCAATGATTTTGACCGGTTTTTTCATGAGCTTTACGATTTGTTTGCGCGGCCGGAAGTCTGGCGGCTTTATCCGGGCGTGGTGGAAGTGCTGCGTGAAATTCGCCGCCAGAAAAAATGCGTGGCGATTGTTTCAAACTGGGACAGCCGTCTTTTTAAATTATGCGATGAGCTGGGCTTGACGCCCGAAGTCGATTTTATTTTGGCTTCGGCCGTGTTTGGGGCCGCCAAGCCCAGCCCGAAAATTTTTGAAGAAGCCTTGCGCCGGGCCGGCGCGGACCCCAAAAAAAGCGTGCATGTCGGCGATAGCCTTTCCGATGACGTGGCCGGGGCCGGCAGGCTTGGCATCCGCTCCGTACTGATTGATTGGGGCGGCCGCCACAAGCCCGGACAGTCGGCCCATGAGCCGCATTTTGTGATTCGGGATCTGCGGGAACTGCTATTGACACGTTCCAGGCCTTGAGTTAACCTCTTTCACCGTCTTCCATTCCACTTAATCATGAAGGAGTTAAGCATGAATCCTCAGACTGAAGAAATGACACCAGCCTTCACTTCCAACTTGCTCAAGGGCAAAAAGGGCATTGTTTTTGGCGTGGCCAACAAGCGCAGTATCGCCTGGGGCATTGCCAAAGCGCTTTCCGATCACGGCGCCCAGCTCGCGTTTGCGTATCAGGGCGAACGTCTTAAAGAAGGTGTGGAATCGCTGGCCGCGACATTGCCGCTTAAATCACCGCTTTACCCCTGTGATGTGACCAAAGATGAAGACGTGCGCGGCGTTTTTGAAAAACTGGGGCAGGATTTTGGCTCGATTCAGTTTCTGGTGCATTGCATTGCGTTTGCGAATAAGGAAGATTTGGCAGGAAGGGTGGTCGACACTTCGCGCGACGGCTACCGCATGGCTCACGACATCAGCGCTTTTTCGCTGATTGCGCTGGCCAAGGCGGCCGAGCCGCTGCTGGAAAAAGAAGGCGGCAGCATTGTGGCGTTGACTTACTTGGGTTCTGAGAAAGTGATTCCCAATTACAACGTGATGGGCTTGGCCAAGGCTAGTTTGGAATCCGGCATCCGTTATCTCGCGGCAGATTTGGGCAAGAAAAAAATCCGCGTCAACGGTATTTCCGCCGGGCCGATCAGCACGCTGGCCGCCCGCGGCATTTCAGGCTTTACGACCATGCTGGAAGGGCATCGCAACCGCGCGGCGCTTGGCCGTAACGTAGAGCTTGAGGAGGTCGGCAACGCGGCGCTGTTTCTCCTCAGCCCGCTCTCAAGCGGCATCACCGGCGAAATTGTTTTTGTGGATTGCGGCTATCGCATCATGGGCACTTGAAAACTCCTCTCGTTTGTCATTGCGAGGAGCCTCGCAGAGGCGACGAAGCAATCCCGGTTTTCACTCTGAGATTGCCGCGTCGCTCCTTCGGGACCCTGCTCGCAGGTCGCAATGACGAGTAAAACACGTTAAATTAGCTATGGATTTTACGAACAAAAATATTCTTGTGCTCGACATTGAAACCCAGAAATCTTTTCAGGAAGTGGGCGGCAAATCGCGCAGTCAGTTCCTCGAAAAACTCAAGGTGTCGGTGGTCGGAGTTTACGATTACCGCATCGGCCAGTACGTTGCATACGAAGAGGGTAAAATGATGGAGCTTGAGGCCCGGCTTAAGGAAGCGGCGCTGGTGGTTGGGTTTAACAGCCGCCGTTTTGACCTGCCTGTGCTGCAGCCTTACCTCTTTGTGAAGGTTGACAGCATTCCTCAAATCGATTTGCTCGAAGCGGTCGAGGCCGCCCGCGGGCACCGCGCGAGCCTCGACAGCCTGGCGGGCCCGACGCTCAAACAGCACAAATCCGGCAGCGGCCGCGATGCCATCACGCTTTACAAAGAAGGCCGCCTGGACGAGCTTAAAAGATACTGCCTGGATGACGTGCGCCTTACCAAAGAAATTTTTGAATACGGTATCCGCGAAGGCAAAGTCCTCTTTACCTCCAATTGGGACTATAAAACCTACGAAATCGCGGTGAACTGGAAGCAAGAAACCGAAGACCTCCTCTCTGGCGTCAAATCCAGCCCGGCTGCCCACTTTCCCTCGAGTCTGTTTTAGTTGCTTTTCTGTATAGTCTTAAACTATTTAAATACATGTATTTACATTAGTATTCTTAAAGTTGACAAAATAAGTCATGTATTCTAAAATTATCGCGAAACTTGTCTGTCGGTAGGGAACAGGCATGCCTGTTCCTTAAAAAGGGGTCTGAGGACGCTATGCGCTTAACCACACGAAGTGAGTATGGACTCATCTGCCTGCGTTATTTGTGCCATCACGCAGAGCGGGCGCCCATCTCATTGGCTGAAATCACTGAAAAAGAAAAACTGCCCAAAGATTATGTCGAGCAGATTTTCATGCGCTTGCGCCGCGCCGGCATTGTGCAAAGCCAAAAGGGCATTCATGGCGGCTTTGCGCTTGCCCGCCAGGCGTCCAAGATCACCATGAAAGAAATTTTTGAAACCCTCGAAGGATCGGAAATTTTTGAAGTGTTTTGCGGTCCGGAAGTCCGTGAAAAAATTGTCTGCGAACATTACAACGAGTGCAGCGTGCGGCCTGTGTGGAGCAAGATCGCGGAAATCATCAACCGTTTTTGTGCGGCCGTGACGCTGGATCTTCTCATTCAGGATGAGCGGTCCGTGATGGCGCGTCTGGAAAAGCTGGTGCAGGGATTTGAAGAATCGCAGCGCACGGTTCAAGCGCAAAAACCCGCAGCGGCCCAACCGATTTACATGGATCATCACGCGACAACGCCGCTTGATCCGCGTGTGTTTGAGGTCATGCTGCCTTGCTTTAAAGAGGATTTTGGCAACGCGGCCAGCCGCAGTCATCCTTACGGCTGGGAAGCCGGCAAAAAAGTCGAGAAGGCCCGCGCGCAAGTGGCGAAACTGATCGGCGCCGAGGCGCGTGAAATCGTATTCACAAGCGGTGCGACGGAATCGATCAATTTGGCCATGAAAGGCGCGGCTGAAAATTACCGCGAAAAAGGTAATCACCTCATCACCCAGGCGACCGAGCACAAGGCTGTCCTGGACAGTGCCCGCTATTTGGAGACGAAAGGATTCCGGGTGACTGTGCTTGGCGTGGATGCCGCGGGGCGGATCAAGCTTGAAGAATTGGAACAGGCGATTACGCCCGAAACGATTCTGATCAGTATCATGCATGCCAATAACGAAATCGGCACACTGCAGCCCATTGAAGCGATTGGGAAGATCGCCAAGGCGCGCGGAATTTTATTTCATGTGGACGCGGCGCAGTCCGCCGGAAAAATCCCGATCGATGTGGAGAGCCTGGGGATTGATCTTTTGTCGCTGACTGCGCATAAACTTTATGGGCCCAAGGGCGCGGGCGCGCTGTACGTGCGCCGTAAAAATCCGAACGTGCGCCTCACTGCGCTGTGTCACGGCGGCGGGCATGAGAACGGCATGCGCTCCGGAACGCTGAATGTCGCGGGGATCGCGGGCCTGGGGGCGGCGTGTGAAATCGCGCAGGCTGAAATGGCCGAAGAATCCAAGCGGCTTATCGCGCTGCGCGAAAGACTCAAAAGCGCCATTGAAAAACAGGTGGACGAAGTGACGCTGAACGGGCATCCGAGCGAACGCCTTCCGGGAAATCTAAACTTGAGTTTTTCCTACGTGGAAGGCGAAGCACTGCTGATGAGCCTTTGCGATACGGTGGCCGTTTCTTCAGGCTCGGCCTGTTCTTCCGCAAGCGTGGAAACGTCGCACGTGCTTAAAGCGCTGGGCAACGGAACGGATTTGATGTATACGGCGGTGCGTTTCGGGCTGGGCCGTTTTAATACGGCGGAAGAAGTGGATCTTGTCGCGGCCAAGGTGGCTGAGGCGGTCAAAAAATTGCGCGAGCTGTCGCCGGTTTACAAAGCCGCCAAAAAAAGTTAAGTAAGGAGGATTCTATGATTCAAGTGACAGCGTCTGCGGTGAAAGAAGTGACACGCATGCTTGCGGAGCAGGCCAAAGGTCCAACGCCTTCGGACCGCTCGCGAGGCTTTGACGCCTCGTCATCGCAGGAAGCCAAGCCGGAAGGGACGGGTCTGCGCCTCGCCGTCAAAGGCGGCGGTTGTTCGGGACTCTCTTACGACATGGCGTTCGATGCGGGGCGTAAGGGCGACCATGAGTTTACTTTTGACGGCCTGAAAGTTTACGTGGACCCGAAAAGCTATTTGTATCTGGACGGCATTACCTTTGATTACTCCGACGGTTTGAAGGACAAGGGCTTTAAGTTTGTGAATCCCAATGCGTCGAAAACCTGCGGCTGTGGCGAATCCTTTTCAGTATAACAACGCATACGGGGCTGTCATTGAGCCCCGCGGAGAATCCTTTTCTGTATGACGCAAAAGGAAAAAACGCAGATTCTGGAAACGCTCAAACCGCTGCGCGGCGAGGTGCGTTTTCTGGGCAGCCTCCTGGGCAAAGTGCTGATCGCACAGGAGGGGCAGGGCTTTTTTGAGTTGGTGGAAACCATCCGCAAGATGGCGATTGAACTGCGCAAACAATACTCGCCCGCGCTTGAAAAGAAACTTCTGCAAAAGATCCGCTCCCTCGATCTGGAGAACTTGACGAAAGTCCTGCGCGCGTTTACAGTTTACTTCCAGCTCGTAAACCTGGCCGAAGACAAACACCGCATCCGCCGCAAGCGCGCCTATGAAAACGAGCAGAAAATCCAGCTGGGTTCCTACGAAGACATTCTGAACCGGCTGGAACGGGCCCGTATTCCTTTCGGCAAAATCGAGGAACTACTGCGCGAACTTTCCATCGGGCTTGTGCTGACGGCGCACCCGACCGAAGCCCAGCGCCGCTCTGTGTTCGAGAAGCTTTACGAACTTGAATTTTTTTTGCTGGAACGTGAATTTAAAAATCTTACTCCGCGCGAGCTTGCCGAAAATGAACGCGGCATTTACGAACAGATCACCCTGCTTTGGCAAACGGACGAACTGCGCCGGCGCCGCCAGACGGTTCTGGATGAAGTCGATAACGGTCTTTTTTACCTGGATGAAATTCTCTTTGACGTGCTGCCGGATTCGCTCAGCCGTTTTTATGAACTGATCGAAAAAACCTGGAAGAAAAAAGTCCGGCCCGCGCCTTTTCTGCGGTTTGGTTCATGGATCGGCGGCGACAGGGACGGCAATCCGTTTGTCGATCATAAAGTTACGATCGAAACCATGCGGAGGCAGAAAGACCTGGTTTTGCGCAAGTACATGCAGAGCTTGAAACGCTTACTGCCGCTTTACAGCCAGTCATTTTATCTGGCGGGGGCTTCGCGGGAACTGCTTAAATCGATTGAAGAAGATACCCGGCAACTGCCGCGCTTTGCGGAGTCGCTCAAACAGCGCAGTGCGGCGGAGCCTTACCGCCGTAAAATCTCTTTTATCCAGCGCAAGCTTGTGAACGCGCTGCGGTTGAATTCTCTGGAAGCCGAGCGGCAGACGGCCCCGGATGAGACGATTGAAGCGGCGTATGCCGCGCCTGAGGAGCTTCGCAATGATCTTCAGATTCTGCTCAAGTCGCTTCAGCGGCATAAGGGTGAAGCGCTGGTCCGGCCGCTTGAACGCCTGCTGTTTGCGCTGGACCTTTTTGGTTTTCACTTTGCGACGCTGGATATCCGCGACAATGCCGAAGCGATTCAGGCGGCGGCTTTGGAAATTGCCGCTCAGGCCGGGATCGCGGATTTGCCGGGCAAAGCGGCCGATGGCGAAGCTAAAACGGCTTTTTGGTCGCGAGTTTTGGACCGGCGCGAGTCTGTTTTGGTGAATGAGTCCAAACTCAGTGCCGGAACCTGGGAAGTCTATGCCACCTTCAAAACGATCGCTTCCATTCGCAAGACTTTTGGTCCGCAGGCCGTCACGACGTACATTCTCAGCATGACTCACGGGCCCTGGGACGTTCTGACGGCGCTTTGGCTGGCGCGCCTGAGCGGAAACCGCAGTCTT
>JAHFHB010000276.1 GCA_023247135.1 Candidatus Omnitrophota bacterium | reverse complement strand
TCAAGGACCTGATTGAAAAAGCTTTGGCGCGAATCGGAGGGTTGGCCTCGCGCGCGTATATTGTTTGGACGCTTCACCGTCAGATTCAGTGGAAACTGGCGCTGGATCAATTACGGCGTGAAAAAAGCGATGAGGAACTGGCTCAAATGGGCCTCACGCGAAAGGAACTTGATCGTCTCATCCTGCATGTGCACACCAATGCGTACAAGCTGATCCGCGCCCATGTGCATTGGGCGCTGGAAAAGAAGCTGAACAAGGCCGAGGGCGCGGAGGTTGCGGCCCGGCGTGCGATTGTCAAAGCGCTGATCAAGCATTTCGAAGGCAGCCTTTTGCCGGAGGGCGCAACACAGCTTAATCTTACGCCTGAAAATTATGCCAACGTGGGCGATTTTCTTCTGAATCATGAAAAGGTCGGGGAGCTGGCGGCAAGTTACAAGGCATTGAAAGAAAAGGGGCAGGCCCCGGCGGCGGAAGCGCTTGTACAGAAACAGATCGAAGCCCTGCTCAATACCCAAGCTCACCGGGAGGCGGTTGCGGCGGAGTATGCCGCGGATCTGCAAAAAGCGGCGGACGGACTTAAAAATGTAGCTGCGCAAGTTTTGAAGCTGGGGATGGCGGACACCCCCCTGGAAGCAGACTTTGCGGGAAAAATTCGCGCGACTGTCAGTTTTCTTAGCACCGGAACCCTTACCGCCAAGCGGCTTGCAAATGCAGTGGGACGTTTAGGGGATGATTTTAATGATGCTTACCCGGCGCCGGCTTCCGGGCAGGCTCAGCCCGGAAAAGTGCGGGGAGCTGAAAAAAAAGCGGTTCAAGAACTCAAGCAGCGTATTCAAAATATCCGCGTCGAACTCGTCAAGCTTCTGGAGGCCGCCGAAGCTCTGAAAACACGCGAAGGGGCTGCTCGTTCAGAGTCGCGCGCAGCTCGTGCGGAGCTGCGGCAGACGCAGTCCTCGCTTCCGGCGAGGGCCGAGATGCGTACGACGCTGGAAGCCGGGCAGAAGATCGTATGGCATCCGCCAATGGAGGGGAAGCTTCCATCGGTTAGCATAAAGCGTGAAGGTTTTCCGGTTTTGACAATTTTGCGTGTGGAAGATGGCACATTTTCCTACTATGAACTAGCGGGAGAAGACGTGGCGATTTTTGATCGGCCGGTGTCTGCAGCAGGGGTGGTAGTTGCCGGCATCAGACTTTTTGTAGTTGGAAATACGCTTTATATAAAAAATGTGGGGACGGTATCGGCCGATGTGCAGGCAGCGGGAGACCTTCTGCCGGCGGAAAAAATCGGGGGAGCGCGGCAGATAGCTCTTGCAGCACCGGAGCCTTTGCCGGAGCCGGGCAGCCGCGTGGAACAAATAGGCGGTTTGCAGCCGCTAAATCGCATTTCTGACAAAGGGGCTCACGACGTGATAAGGGCGTCCGGATTTTCAAGCAAACGGGATCCCTTTCCTGAATTTGGAGAACAGCTGACACTCCCATCGCTGGTTCAAAATGGATTTGCGCCGGCGTACCTGGTGGAATCCCCGATGCCAGGGTTTCCCGACCGAAAGCAAAAAGTTTACTTGGCGGACAAAGTGGCGGATATCGGCGGCGGCCGGGCATTCACGATCGGGTATGTGGAAAATATTAATCCGGAAACAGGAAAGTTATATCCCGGCGAACCCGCCATTCTCGTGAGAACTTACTATCGCAGTAATTCGAACGGCGGTTTTTGGAGGCTTTTGCCGGGGGTTAGTATCGGTGAAGATGGCGAGCCCTCATGGTATGACAAAGCTTTTAGTGAAGAGAGTATTACGATTGAAACGAATTTACTGCAAACGATTGATGCGGTGGCGAGATTGCGCGGGATCAGCAGCATTGCCGATGAAAAATTACGCTACCGCCTTTTTGCGGGGACGGCCCGGCGCAGCACCTGGCTTGCCCGTTTGGAGCGCTATGACCAAAAGAAAGCGAACAGAGTCGAGGACAGCCTTGTGAGGGCTTTTGACCCGGAGGGCCGCGCGTTGGACGACGGCTCTGAAGTTTACCGGGAAAGGGGCCAGCTCAGACCCCCGGCAGATGTCGGGTTTCGCGATCGTCGCGAAAAACCGTTGCTGGCTGAAAACCAGATAAAAAATGAATTCAAACTCATGAGTAGTATTTATACGGACGGACTGCCGGACGAAATCCGGATTACTGAAGGGCCGGGGGAACCCAAAATTGAGACGCTCGAAACTCAGCGGCGGGCTGACCGACCGGGACAGAAATGGGTGGAATTTAATAACGGGACGAAATTAAATTATTCTGGCAAGGGGGTTATTAAGCAGCTTCAGGTGATGACACGCGGCGACCTTTTTGTCCGTTATCAGTATGAGAATGGCAATCCTCAGCCGTCGCGTGTGGAGGTTCTTCAAGGTGGGACGAGTTTAGGAATTTTCGCAGTTAAACTGCAAGAGGACGGCCGATTTTTACTGAATCTGCCCGATGGCTCGCAGCAGTTTTTTAACGATATGGGACGGCTTATCCAGGAAGTGCGCGGGACTAAAACTTACGATTTTAATTATGGGCTTGTGACGGTGCGGGAATTTGACGCGCAGGAGTTTCTAATTACGGATGAAGAAACGGGGGAAAGCCGCCTGTCCCAGCTGCGCTATGCGTTTGTGCAGGACAAGCTTGGCCGGGTGATGATCGGCGGGATTTGGGATTTGCACGCGCCGCGCAATGCCTTTGGCCTGCGCCAGGACTGGATTAAAGGCGGTTCCAAAACGACGCCTATTTATGAGTATGACGGTCATCAGGCGGGGGGCTATGGCGATTACGCCGACCGGAACGGCCGCTATGTGGGGATGTGGAAAAATTACTTAAGTCAGGTGCCCATCATCCGGGAATATATCGAGGTCATGAAGGCTGCGGGCAAATGGAAAGAAGATCCCGACGCGCCGCTGGGTGTTTCAAGACCGGCAAGGCCTGCGAAGGACGAATGGTTTGGGGCAGCCCCGGATAAAAAATTTATTCCGGGTCTTGCGGCAGAAACACCAGCGATGGGCATGCCTGTTTACACGGCAACAGAGCCCCCTAAGACGGCTAGAGAAAACATTGTTTTCACTAAATCGATTGTTTTGCCAGGCTCTCAAATTGATATCGAGATTGATGCCCACGGAAATATTGAGATTTCTGCGGAGGGGGTGATGCCGGACTTTCCTGCAAGAAAGTCTATTTCCTTGTCGCAATGGATCAAAAATCCCGAAATATCATTCGGGCGGGCTTTGACCAATGGGATTGTTTTTGAGTCGAATGGTGTTTCCAGAACGCATGGAGTTTTGCATTTTCAGTTACAGGGTAATCAACTTACGGTGCGCGTAGAAAGCACCGGCCCGAACGGAACC
>JAHFHB010000275.1 GCA_023247135.1 Candidatus Omnitrophota bacterium | reverse complement strand
ATCAGGTCGATCGGCCAATAGGGATCTTGTTCGTTTGTGCCGTAGAGAAATTCTTCCAGAATTTGCTGCTGCTGTTTGAGGCGGCGCTGCCGGTCTTGCAAAACAGCTTCGAACGCCTCCAGATCAAACAAACGGCTTTCTGCGATCAGCGGCTTGAGCCGGCTCAACCGTTTTATTTTTTCATCCGGCACCACGGCCACCGGCGTAAAAATCTGTTCCACCAAACGCCGGTAAATGCCGCGCATGTATTTATTTTTGGGCCGGTCCTGCACAACTTTGGCCAGCGCGGGTAAAAGTAAATGCCGGCCCACGCGCGCCGCGCCGTAAGAGGCCACCGTTTTTTGATACGCGGCGCTGAGCGTTTCGCCTCTTTCATCAGGCACCGGCGCAGGATAAGTAGTCTGCAGCAGTGCCAGGAAAAATTTCCCGGGCATTTCCGGCGGAATCCTGAATCTCAGATGGCGCCCCGTCTCAAGAAAAATGGTGAAGAACCAACCGAGATAGCCCGGCCGGTCGGCGTTGCGGATAATATCTTCGGCGAAACGTACAATGATTTCCGGATGATCCAGAGTCATTTCAGGGTGCTGGTAGATCAGCGAAAGCGCCGCGCGAATGGGATTCAGCAAAAGCGGCGACATGTCTTCGGCATAAACACCGGCCATTTTTAGAAACAGCGCCGTCGGCGTCCGGCGCTCTTCGATTTGTTCTAAATGGCCCTGAACTGCCGCTTCATCCATGTTCTCATCCAGAATCCTGGCCGCAAGCAAATCGTAAAGCGGCAATTGCCGCC
Source organism: Candidatus Omnitrophota bacterium (assembly GCA_023247135.1). Taxonomy (GTDB): domain Bacteria; phylum Omnitrophota; class Omnitrophia; order Omnitrophales; family Aquincolibacteriaceae; genus JAHFHB01. The sequence continues at coordinate 2,580 of JAHFHB010000275.1, read as the reverse complement.
GCGCAGTGCGAACAGGGCTCTCGGGTTCCAGTGCGTCGCGGAGCTTGCGCAACGCTCCCGGGCGCGGGTTACGTGACGGCAGGGTCCCCGTAAACCAGCGTTGAATTTGCTGCGGGTCGGGTTTCATCTGGGCTAGGGAATCATCTTTCATCAGCGCCGCGGACTCTCTGGCGATTTCTTTGTTGGTCAATCCGCGGAAACGGGCGTCAAGGGCCGCCAGACGGCCTTCAAGCGTTACGGTTTTCCCCGGCCACAGCCGCAGGGCCGGCAAATGTTCCGCGTCATAAATCGCCAGCTTTTGAAGCGCCTGCCTTACGGGGTAATCCAGCGGCCTGCGGTTCATCAGCCATTGAATAAATTCGCGGTCCACCGCGTCTTCACGCAGGCCGGCGCGGCGCAGCAGTTTTTTAAAGGGCTCCGAATACGCACTGAACGTTTGAAGACGCTGCTCAAGCCTTTGCAACAGCCCGGGCTTCGCCGGATCTTCATCAGCACCAAGCAATTTCTGGGCAATGCCTTCCGCATTCAGGCGGGGCCGCAGTGCCGCACCAATGGCAGCAAAGTTCCCGCCATGCCTGAAATAGCCCGAAAGAATAGGGGCGTCCTCTTTTTCAAGGCTCGGCCAGCCACGGATCAGTGCATTAAAAAAATCAGCCGCCGGCCGCGCGGTTTTCGGGTCCTCCAGCAAACGTTCAAGCAGATACGGAAACAAAAACTTTTTCAAAAGAGGCCCTGCCACCATGGTGCTTTGGCGGCTTTCCCGGGGGTAATCGCGTTCAAGACTTATTTTTTTATTGAGCGACTGCGCCAGATAATCAAAAACATTCGGGGACCGGCGGCCCGTCTCAGACACCGGACTGCCGGTCAGCGCGCGGCTCACCGTGGAACGGATCAATCCGAGATCCTGCGCCGCTTTCGCATCCAGGCCGCGAATCGTCGACTCGCCGCTGCGCACGGCCTTGATCAGCGTGTAGGCGGCCGTCAAAGAAATCAAATCAAAATCGGCAAGCTGCAGCACAGAGGCAATCCATGCCTTCTTTTCATCCGCGGAAAGTCCGCGCTCCAGATTTTCGCGCAGCCAGGCCCGGTCTTCCGTCAGTTGAAAAGGCGGCGGTACCATGACCGGCCAGGCCAATCCAAACGTCGTAATTTTTACGCCCAGCTTGCGGGCCTTGTGCACAAAATTGGAAACATACTGGTGTTTCATCTTGCGCGCCACCTCTTCAAGCAAGGCGGGCCCCTGAATTCCGGGAGTCCGGTCTTTAGCATCTTTTACGGCCTGCGCGAGATCTTTTTCAAAGCGCGCCTTTTTATCGTGTTTTGATTCCCCCTTCACGGAGCGCTCGAAAGTCACACCCATGCCTTCAAGTTCTTGACGCCCGACCCCAAAACGTTTGGCCTGTGCCATAAAGGTGTCGGGGTTGTCATAACCCACCCGCTTGGCTAAATCACTTCTGGAAACAGGCGTGCCTTGTGCGATCGCAGCAGCCACGGCTTTCTTAAAGTCCTCCGCATGACGGTATGCTTTTTTGTATTTCCGCGTCTCGCCTGCGCGCATTTCCGAACGAGCGGAACCCGGGTTCGTGTCAGCAATGGACTCTTTGCTGGATTTTTGATTGCCGGGATTTTTGATGTGTTTAAAAATCGCCGCCTCAATCTCTTTGATTTCAACCGGAGAACGTAACGAATGGGTCAACCATTGCCCTTTTTTATTTTGCCAATGAATCGTCTGTTTTTTAGTGTCCACCACGGCTTTGAAGTCAAACCGCCTCAGCAAAACAGACTCGAGATTTTTAAGGTTTGTCCTGAGAAGACTGCGGTGGCCGTCCGGGCTCTTGAGGTGGAATGCCACTGCGCCTTCGTCGTATCTTAAGAAAAGTGTCGCGGTGTTACGCACCAACTGCGTAATGACGGAATCCTTTAACCGCCTGCGTTTAAATTCACGCTTAAATAGGATTCTCACCGGGCGGCCGGAGTGCGCCCGGAGAATTTTAAAAGCTCTGAATTTGCCGGCATGCAGCAGCGCTTGCAGAAAAAGATTATCTTCCGGCACGACCATAACAACATTCCGGCTGCGCCCTTCGCGTGCTTCAGCGAGCGCTGCTTTTAAAAGAGCCTGTTCGGCTCCGCGGAAACGCTGATCCGGCATGACGCCTAAACGCAGAATTCTGACCGATTTTTTCACGGTGTGAAATAACACGTAACCGATCACACGCTGATCCTGATCATCCCGAATCACCCGCGTCTGGGTGTCAGTTCTTAAAGCACCTGCAAAATCTTTATAGGTCCAGCGATCTTTTGCGTCGAGAGACTCCGCATCAACCAGTTCAAGATTATGGAGAGATTCGCCGGCGTAGTCTTTGACGGCTGTGTCAAGCGGCCGGTAATCATGTTTTTTAATTTTGAGTCCCAGGGAACCCGCAATACGGAGCACCTGCTGTTCCGGTAGACTGGAGAGCTGCACGAGCGCCTCGAGCGTCAGGGGAATTTCATTTCCCGCCGAGGCCAGCTCCATCATTTTTTCAGCAAGTTTGCGCATGAGGATGGGAAGAAGCACCTTCTCTGGTTCCCAAAGACCCG
>JAHFHB010000027.1 GCA_023247135.1 Candidatus Omnitrophota bacterium | reverse complement strand
CGGCAGATGCCGAGGCGATCGGGCTCGGAGAATGGCTGGCAGATGCAAAATCGATCACGTGCGTGGTATGGGCCGAGCGCGCGGCGGATCTGTTTCCGGAAAATACTTTATGGCTCAAGTTTCGTACGGCAGGACCCGAAACAAGAATTCTTGAAATGATTCCAGCCAAGGAGACGGCGCATGATTCGCAAAAATGACAAGCACGGTTTTGAGATAAAATTTCTGGAACCGATCGTCAGCCGCTCGCCCGATTACGTCGAAGCGCTCAGCGCGCTTGCCGAAGCGTACACGGCCAGTGATCTTTTTGAAAAAGGGCTCGAAATGGATTTGAGGCTGGCCCGCCTTTGCCCGCAAGACCCCATTGTTTTCTATAACCTGGCCTGCAGTCAGGCGCTGGTCCGGCAGAACGGCGAGGCGCTGAAAAGCCTGGAGCTTTCCCTGAAACTCGGGTACAGCGATTTTAAGCACATGCTGCATGATCCGGATCTTGCCCGGTTACGCCAAGAGCCCGCATTTTTAAAAATGATCGAAGCGTTGAAAAATGGTGAGCCGGCTGGAACGCGGCAGGGAAAAAAGAAAGCCGGTAAAACGTGAGATTCAGGCGGCTTTAGATTTTTCCGCCGGGACTTGAGCCGCGGGAGCCTCTGCGGCAGGCTCCTTCGGAGCGGGTGCGGCCTTGGGCGCCGGGGCTGCGGGTTGGCTGGGGGCAGCAGGTTTTGCTGCCGCTGCGGCTGCCGGTACAGGCGCTGGTGGTACTTCCGCAGGCGCAGCGACCGGGGGAGCGGCGCTTTCTGAAGGTTTTAGCTGAATGTTCCCCACAAGTTTGCCCTGGCGGTATTGTTGAGTCGATTTCACCTCGCCCTCGCGGCCGAGGTAGGACACGTTTCCGTTTTTCAAACCCTGGGCATAGGTTTCTGTTTTGACCAGCCGGGTTCCCTCGAGATAATATTTCGCGATGCCCTCGAGTCTTGAATGTTCGACCGGCAATTTGGAGAGCAGCAGCCCTTCCTCGTTGTAAAGGGTCGCCTCGCCGTTTTCAATACCGTCAAGATAAGTCCTCAGCGCCAGTAATTTTCCGCTGTTTGAATACGCTTTAGCCTGCCCATCGAGGCGGCCGTCGGCGTAATTGCCTTCCCATGCCAATGTTCCGTTGGGGTAGTATACTTTCGCCGGTCCATGCAGAACGCCGCTGCGGTAAGTTTTCTCCGATTCCAGCTGGCCATCATGGTAAAAAGCCTTGACCTTTCCGGAGGCATGGCGGTGAGCCGGCGCAGGGTAGGCTCCCGGACACACTGAAAAAAACAGGCAGAATAGAGCGGCCAATTTTATAAAACGCATGTCTCATTATCGGCAGTTCGCGGATTTCTTTCAAGTGGGGACCCGAAATTAAATTTGACGCGGGGACTTGACCGCATACGGGAATTGGCCGATATCTGTACCCATGCAGACACCCTACACGATTCTGCGGCAATTCCTGCGCTCGATTTCCGCCGCCGCCTTCCAGGTTTGTTTTTTTCTTGGCGTGGTTATTTTTTTTGCGCATTATCTCTTTTCAGGCGATAAAGAGGCGGGGCTTGGCTTTTTAAAAATCATGAATGCCCATGAACACGTGATTTCGGGCGCCGCTGCCCTGCGTTACGCCGCGGAAGCCGGCAAGGAAAAAATCACCCGCACCGTTCTTTTGGGCAGCCCGGAAGCCACCTTGGTTCCGGGGCAAACGGGGTTCCGGCACACGGATGAAAACAATCTGGAAGTTCTTGAACTGGCCGCCCGCTTTCCCGCGCAATTCATCGCGGTGCCCACGCTGGACCCCGCGGATCCGGCAAAGCTTGAAAAATTGAAAGATTACGTGCATTTGGGCGCGCACGGGCTCAAGCTGTACGGCGGGCACCAATTTTTTCATCAAACCGCCTTGAACGATGCCGGGATGGACGAGGTTTACCGCTACTGCGAAGCGCACCGGCTGCCGGTCGTCATGCACGTCAATACCGGTCTTTATCTCGAAGAGTTTGAACAAGTGCTGCGGGCGCATCCGTCGCTGCCCGTGGTCTGTCCGCATTTCTGCCTTTCGGTGTCTAATCTTGAACGGCTTGAGCGGCTGATGAAAACGTATCCTAATCTCTACCTGGATACCAGTTTCGGCTTCATTGATTTTCTCAAGGAAGCCATGGTGCGCATCACGCTGCAATCCGCGCAATTCCGCGACTTTGTGACGCGTTATCAGGACCGCATTTTATTCGGCACGGATCTGGTGGTCACGAATGAGGCTTACAAGACTCCGGCGTGGATGGCCAGTATGCTTCGGGCTTACCGCAGCATGCTTGAACAGAAAGAATATTCTTTTCAAGAAATTCCAGGCATGGTTTTGCGCGGCTTGAATTTGGATTGGCCGGTGCTTAAAAAAATCTACAGCGAGAATGGCAAAAAACTATTCGATGCTCCGCTCAAGGTGTAAAGTCGTTCCCGCTCGAAAGACGGCTTTCGTTTTTATTCGCGCGCTGGCGCTGGTTTATGCGGCGGCCTTTCTTTCGCTTTGGCCGCAAATTCCGGGTCTCATCGGCGAGCAGGGTATTTTACCGGCGGGCGAATTTTTTAAATACATCGCCTCCGTGACCGGCGCAAACCGTTTTTGGCTGGTGCCCACCCTGGCCTGGTTCCGTTCAGATACGGTTTTTCTGCAAGGCCTCTGTGCCGCCGGAATTGTTTTTTCCCTACTCCTTTTTGCGGGAGTTTTGCCGCGGTTCTGCTTGTTTTGGGTCTGGGCCCTGTACCTGTCCTTGATGCACGCCGGCCAGATTTTTCTGAGCTTTCAATGGGACTGCCTGCTTCTGGAGGCCGGTTTTCTCGCGCTGTGGGCGGCTCCCTGGACGCTTTGGGACAAACCTTCCGAAGCCCATGAGCCCGATGCGTTTTTGGTTTTTCTTTTCCGCTGGTTATTTTTCCGGCTGATGATCGGGTCCGGAGCGGTGAAATTACTCAGCGGCGATGTCTCCTGGGGAAACTTGACGGCATTGACCTATCACTACTGGACAACACCTCTGCCGGCCTGGACAGGCTGGTATCTGAACGGGCTGTCGCCTGATTTTCACAAAGCCGCGGCGCTCATCATGTTCGCAGTTGAACTCGGGTTGCCCTGGCTGATCTGGACGGGCCGGCGCGGGCGGCTGATTTGTTTTGCCGGGCAGGTGATTTTTCAGGTGATTTTGATTGCGACCGGAAATTTTGCTTTTTTTAATTATTTGACGATTGTTTTAGCACTGTGGCTGCTCGATGACGGTTTTCTGGGAAGCGGGCCCCAAGGTGTGCCGCCCGAATTTTTGGTGCCGGCACGCAGTACGCCGTGGCCGATGATCCGGCGCTGTATTTCAAGGGCGCTGCTTGGCATCCTTTTACTGTTCAGCGGAGTTATTTTTTTAGAGACGCTGAACGTGCGCTTGGCCGAACTTAAGCCGCTCAAACGCGTGATGGCTGCCGCCAGCCCCTTCTGCCTGACGAATCATTACGGCCTTTTTGCGGTCATGACGAAAGAGCGCCACGAGATTGTTTTGGAAGGTTCGCTGGATGGACAGACCTGGCTGCCGTATGAGTTTCGCTGGAAGCCCGGCGATCCCCTGAAGCGTCCTGAATTCGTGGCGCCGCACCAGCCTCGCCTGGATTGGCAGATGTGGTTTGCAGCGCTTGGCACGCTGCGCCAGAATGCCTGGGTGTTGGGGCTGATGAAACAGATTTTGTTTGAGAGTCAGCCGGTTCTGGGACTGCTGAAGAATAACCCGTTTCCCGCGAGAGCGCCGCGGTATTTGCGGGCTTTGGTTTACGACTACCGGTTTACGGACCCGGAGACGAAACGTCGCACAGGCGCCTGGTGGCAGCGCACGCTCGTGGGGGAATATGCGCCTGCGGTGTCGCGGACGGGCGGTTGAAAATCATAGCGGCGCTGTGTTATCATCGCAGCTCACTTCACGAAAGGAATCATTTATGGACGAACCCTTGAGCTACCTGCATAAAAAACCGGATACCGGCTTTACGCCCAGTCTGATCAAAATTGCCTTTGTGCTGGCGCTTGGCTCCGCCGCGGCAGCCGGTTATTTAACCGTCAAATATTCTCACGAACATAAAAAAATGGATACGCTGGAAGCTTCCATGGTGCAGTTGCGGGAGCGCGTTGAAGCGGTCGAGAAAGAACGCGACGCGGCGCTTGAAGAGAAAAAAACAGTGCAGGCCAAACTCAAGGAAGTGCTCAAAGACCTCCTGGACCGGGAAAGCACCTTCCAGGCGGGGCAGAAAGACCTTGAGGCCGCCCGCCTGGAACTCAAGGCGGCTCAGGATTCCGCCGCCGCTTTGAAAGCGGAACTTGCCAAGTCCAAGGAAATTGCCTTGAAACAAGCGGTGTCGGGAACTGCGGCGGGGCCCATGAAAGTCCGGACTGTCAACGCTCAATTTGAATTTCTCATCATCAACCCTGTGGACAGCAGTGTTCAGGTTGGGGATTCTCTGGTGGTGGATCGCGGCAAGACAAGAGTTGCCGTCCTGCGTGTTGAACAAATCGACTCCGGTTTTGCAAAAGCGCATATCGTGAAATCCGCTTCAGACGGCCCGCAAGTAGGCGATGATGTCAGCTCTGCGGCATGACCCGTACTCTTTCCTTTAATCAACGCGGAGTTCTTGCCGGCGATTTTAGCCCGCCCGGCGACAAGTCGATTTCACACCGCGCCGTCATGCTGGGCGCGCTGGCAGAAGGCCAGAGTGAATTCACGCATTTTCTGGATGCCGAAGACTGCCTGCACACGCTGGGTGCGTTTCAGGCCATGGGTGTTCAGGCAGTGTACACGCCTGATCAAAAGCGCGTCCGTATCCGCGGTGCCGGGCTCCAGGGGTTGCAGAAACCGGCGCGGGAACTCTACCTTGGGAATTCGGGAACCAGCATGCGCCTGCTTCTGGGGATTCTGGCGGGACAGCGCTTTGACTGTACGCTGACCGGGGATGACTCGCTGACTTCCAGGCCCATGAAGCGGGTGACCGGCCCGCTCAAGCAGATGGGCGCGCAAATCAAAGGCAAAGACGGCGCTAATTTTGCGCCGCTTTCCATGCATGGCGGCAAACTAAAAGGCATTGATTTCGAAAACCATTTGGCCAGCGCGCAGGTGAAATCCGCGATTTTGCTGGCTGGTTTGTATGCCGATGGCGTGACGCGGGTACGGGAACCGCGGGCCTCGCGCGACCATACAGAAAAAATGTTTGAAGCCGCCGGTGCCGATTTTTTTAAGGAAAACGGCTGGCTTTGTGTCCGCAAGACCGCCCGGTTGAATCCGCTCTCCTTTAAAATTCCAGGAGACTTTTCCGCCGCCGCTTTTTTTATCGCCGGCGCCGCGATGCTTCCGGGTTCCAAGGTGCGCATTAACCATGTCGGCCTTAACCCGCTGCGCACAGGACTTCTGGGTGTTTTAGAGCGTATGGGTGCCACGATCCGGGTTGAGACCGAAACCGCTTTGCCGGAACCTGTCGGTACGATTTTGGTTGAGGGCAAGCGGCTGAGCGGCACGCGCATCACGGGCGCTGAAATCCCTAGCTTAATCGATGAGCTCCCGATTCTTATGACTGTGATGGCGCTCAGTGAAGGGGAGAGTTTAATCAGCGGAGCGGAAGAACTCAGGGTCAAGGAAACTGACCGGATCCTGTCGATGGTGACGAATCTGAACGCGGCCGGCGGGGAGCTCAAAGAATTGCCGGATGGCTGTATGATCCGAGGCGTGGCCCGCTTCCATGGCGCCGAAGTTCAAAGCTTTGGCGATCACCGGACCGCGATGAGCATGGCGCTGGCAAGCCTTGCGGCTGACGGCGAAATCGTGATTCATGACACCGACTGCATTGCCACCTCATTTCCCGGTTTTCAAGGCGCATTTGAAAGCCTGCGCCGCGGTGCTTTCTAAAGTAGCTTTTTTAAAAGGCTTCTGCTAAAATCACCCCCTTTCAATTTCTCAGGAGGATTTAAGGCTATGATGGCGAATGATTTACGCAAGGGCGCAACCATCCTTTATCAGGGGGATTTATACGTCATTCTTGATTTTGAACATCGTACGCCGGGTAACTTGCGCGCGTTCGTGCGTGTTTCCATGAAAAACCTCAAGAACGGCCGGATTATTCAAAACCGCTTTGCATCCACCGACAACGTGGAGCGCGTCAGCCTCGATTCCAAGGTGTGCCAGTTTTTATATCATGACGATCAGGGTTTTCATTTCATGGACATGGAAAACTATAACTCCATGGTGCTGAGCGCTGACTTGATCGGCGACGGCAAGTATTACCTGAAAGAGAACATGGAAATCAAAATCGATTTTCATGAGGACCGGCCGGTGCTGGCGGAACTGCCCAAAAGCGTGATTTTAAAAGTGACCGACTCGCCGCCTGCCTTGAAAGGGGACTCAGTCTCCAATGCGGTGAAGCCGGCGACCTGCGAAACAGGCCTTAAACTGCAGGTTCCGCTTTTTGTGGAGCAGGGCACTGACATCAAAGTCAATACGGAAACGGGCGAATATCTCGGCCGCGCGTAGTTCTTTGAATAATTTTTAAAGGGCGATTAGCTCAGTTGGTTAGAGCACACGCTTCACATGCGTGGGGTCTCAGGTTCAAGTCCTGAATCGCCCAGATTCACTCGGGCCGAGGTGGCGAAATTGGCAGACGCACTGGATTCAGGGTCCAGCGGGGGCAACCCTGTAGGGGTTCAAATCCCCTCCTCGGCACCAATTTTTCATTGAAAGCAGCGCGCTAACGCGCGCTGCGAAAAATTGGTGCCGTACAGTCGCGCACCAATGAAGTGCGCGTACTGTACGGCACGTTCGTTCCTTACACATTTTTGATCGAAAAATGTGAGGGAAAACACACGGCATGTTCTTTTTTTATGTATTTTCTGTTTATGTTCCTTGTGTCATCCCCGCGGAAGCGGGGATCCATCACTGGTGAATAGCTGTGTCTGTCACCGCACAGGTGCGAAAATAACGCAGCGCTTACGACATTTGTTCATGTCTTTCCTACCCGGTACTTCGTTGCAATCAACGAAGCGCTCTTGATCATCTATGAATTCAACGATTGAAAACCGTAAGGCACGCCATGATTATTTCCTGCTGGAAAATTATGAGGCGGGAATCGTCCTTTTAGGCTGTGAAGTCAAATCCATCCGTGAAGGCAAAGTCAATCTCAAGGACAGCTTTGCTCGTTTGATCAAAGGCGAAATTCATCTCTTTAATTGCCACATCGCGCCGTATTCGCACGTGCAGTCGCTCACGGGCATTGATCCCATCCGCACGCGCAAACTCCTGTTGAACCGTGCCGAAATCATCCGCATCGAAACCAAAATCAAGGGCAAAGGTACGACGCTTGTTCCAACGAAAATGTATTTTAAAAAGGGGCATGTGAAAGTCGAAATTGCCCTGGGGCAGGGGAAAAAGGCCCACGATAAACGCGAAACGATCAAACGCCGCATTCATGACCGCGAGACGAATCAAGCCATTAAATCTCACCAGCGCCGTAGCCGATAATAAACCAACCTGGAACCCGGAGTTAAATCATGGCGCGTGCAACGCTTATTCCCGAACTTCATCTCAAAGCCCGTAATGAGCCCGGCCTTTTAGGGCGTATTGTCATCTCCTTATCCCTGGAAGGCGTTGATATCCTGCACCTCTCTGCATACTCGAACGAAAATGGGGAGGGGCATCTTCAGCTTGTCACCAAAGATCCGGCCAAAGCCCGCAAATGCCTTACGCATTTTATTCCGGCGGTGGATGAGCGCGAGGCGCTGGTGGTCGAGTTTGAGAATAAAGTCGGCACCTTGGCTCCCGTGGCGCGTCTGCTTGGGAGCCATGGCATTTTTATTCATTATGTTTATGGAACGAGCGGCGACGGCTTCAAAATCACGGGAGTTTTTTCGACCAGCGACAACCGCAAAGCCGCCGAATTGATTAACGCCCAGCCTGCCTGACCTTTTTCCCGCCAATCCCCCGTGCTTGAGAATGCCCTCCTGAAAGTGCTATACTTGCGTGTTCCTGTACGTTGTTCTTTGTCTGGACGGGGGTGAATAGGTTCGACAGGGGATCCTTGTCTGAGAGGGAGCATGCAGAGGTTGTCGGGAGGCCTCTTACCCCGCAAGGGGGACGTGGAAACACGGAAAAACCTGACACAATATAAATGCTGACAACATCAGCTGGAGCGAAAGAGCAGTCGGACCCATCGCGGGCCCGGTGCCCTTCGCTCTTCCTATCGCTGCTTAATTGACAGCGACGTTATGCGGCCGATATCTGCTGAGCCTGCATAGCGACATTTAGCAGATTGCCTCATCAACCCGGCTACGGGGTTGATGACAAGCCCATGTAGCTCGTTCGACGAAATCCCGTTTACAGGAGTTTGCCGGATAAAATCAAATTGTGAACTGAGCATGGAGACCCTTCTCACTCAAATTTCCTGGACGAGGGTGCAATTCCCTCCACCTCCACCAACCGGGGTAAACCGGACGCTTGCCTATACGATATAGAGAGTTATCTCTATGAAAACGGCAAGTTAGTCCGGATTAAAGCCCCAACGCCGCCATAAGGCAACTGTGCCGTAAAAACAGTGCTTTTGGCGATAGATTTAAAAGGCAACAGCTAAGTGGGGTAACCCCCTTTGGTTGTTGCCTTTTTTTATGTTTGTTAGCAGAAAATCCAGCCAGAACCTTCGATTTTAAATTCCCTTTAATTGATTATTATGGTTTCTTACGCGGAATAAGCCGCAAAGGAGAAACTATGAAAATCATCTGCCAATCCTGTAAAAAAATCATCGGTGAAATAGAACCATTAGAAGACGTCAAGGAAAGTAAGGCCAAGTGTTCAGACTGTCTCAAGGTAGAGAAAGATGCTGAAATAAAAAGATTAATAGAGGTTCCGCTTGACGTCAAAAAACCTAAGGATAGGGTCGTTACTTTTGAGAATGGTGCGCAAGGATTTTTGACTATTGCGGGCAAGGAAACGAAGAAGCTTGGTATCTGGGGTGTTTTATTTGAAGGCAAAGAGTTCTTTTGCTGCGATGAAACCCGGAAGGATTTCGAAAGACACCTCACAAGTCTAAGTAATGATGAAGTGGATGTAACATTTCTATATTCTCTCGAGATATTTATGGACCCTCAAAATAAGAGAAGAAAGAAAAAACAACCGCTCCCTGAAGAACAGTCTAAGCGAGAATCCATTGAGTATAACTGCACCGTGCGAGGAACGAAGGATTTCGCCAGGCATGTTTTTGAATCAAAAGAAGGTCAGTTTAAAGACTACCTTGATATCGTGTGGCCGGTTGCAAAAAGACTCTATCAAGAGGAACAGCGCCTAAAGGAAACAGTTCAAAATCCTCCAGTTGAACAGGCGAAACAATAGGCCGGAGGAAATAATGGTTTGCTAATGAGGGGTGAGGGGGATCGGAAATAAATAGCTCTATCAATCTCTTTTTTGCTATTTCCCCTATAAAGACATGAAAACAATTGAATTAGAACGATAGTTCTAATATAATTTTTCCATGCCTACTCAAATTGATCTTAATAAGACTTTAGCCACTCTAAAAAAATTCTACAGAGATAAAAAACGCCTACCATCTTTTTCAGAGATTCAAACCCTCTTTGATTACAGATCTAAATCGGCTGCATCTTTTCTGGTCGATAAGCTAATTGAAAAAGGGCTAATTGAAAAAGACTCTACCGGTAAGATTATTCCTACCTCTGCCATTTCAAGCGTTGTGAAAGTCTTGGGAACGGTCCAAGCCGGCTTTCCCTCACCCGCAGAAGAAGAGCTTCTTGATACGCTAACTCTCGATGAATTTTTGATTAAAAAGCCTAACGCAACTTATATTGTAAAAGTAAGTGGTGATTCGATGATTGATGAAGGAATCAAAGAGGGCGATTTGGTTTTGGTTGAACGCGGACGGCAAGCTATGCCAGGTGATATTGTGATTGCGCAGGTAGATGGGCAATGGACCATGAAATTTTATGATAAAAAAAACGGCAAAGTGATTTTAAGGGCTGCAAATAAAAAATACTCTGATATTGAGCCCCAGAGTGAACTCCTGATTGGCGGGGTCGTGGTGGCCAATGTCAGAAAATACAAATAACCTCCTCAGTCTTTCTTCTTTTCCACGGCCTATCATCCACATTGATTGTGATGCGTTTTTTACCTCAGTTGAACAAGCCCTCCGTCCGGAACTTAAAGGAAAGCCAGTAGTGACCGGAAAGGAGCGGGGTATTGTTGCGTGTGCCAGTTACGAAGCGAAAGCGTTGGGAGTAAAACGGCCCATGCGTCTCTGGGAAGCGAAGCGGCACCTTCCGCAACTCATTTGCCTTCCTAGTGATTATGAAACCTATTCCATATACTCCAAGCGGATGTTTTCGATCATCCGAGAATTTACTCCGGATGTGGAAGAATATTCTATCGATGAAGCATTTGCGGATCTCTCTGGACTGAGAAGAGTTTACCGAACCGGATACCCGGAAATTGCGCTTAAGATAAAAGTAAAAATTCAGGAACAGCTTGGACTCACAGTTTCTGTGGGAGTCAGTGCATCAAAGACGCTGGCAAAAATTGCATCAAAGCATGAAAAACCGAATGGATTTACGGTTGTCCGGGCGAATGAACTTCATCAATTCCTCCCCAAAATCGAACTCGGACAAGTTTGTGGCTTTGGTCCTAATACGGTAGCGCTATTAATGAAAAAAGGTGTTCGCTCGGTTTGGGATTATGTTTCGCGGCCGGAAGCTTGGGCAAAGCAACTACTAGGGAAAATTGGAATAGAATTATGGCATGAATTGAGAGGCGAAGCAGTTTACCCATTAGTGACGGAAGAGAAGACCGATTATGATTCTATCAGTAAAACCAAAACATTTACCCCGCCTTCTAGCAATAAAGACTTTGTACGTGCGCAACTTGTTCGGAATGCAGAATCAGCTTTTATCAAATTACGAAGATATAAACTCAGAGCAAAACGGATTTGTATTTTTCTCAGAGATCAGGAATTCAGATCTTGGGGCACAGAGGCGGAACTTGATCGGAGCTCATGTTCGACCCAAGAAATTGGGCCGATTATAAATGAATTGTTCGAGAAGATTTTTAAAGAAAATGTGTTATGCCGTTTGACCGGTATTGTCCTTTCCAAAATTGAACCAGATAACACCGTTCAATATTCCCTTTTTGATAATGTTCCTAGGCTCCAATCTTATTTAGCGATCAACCGGGTCATTGATGAGGTGAGTGAGCTTTACGGTAAACATAAGCTTCATTTAGGCACGAGTCTTTGGCTAGCTAAGCACAAACAGCATATTTCAGAAAGAGGGGATCTGCCTGAGAGGAAAATGGATCTTCTGAAAGGTGAAACCTTCCGTCAGCGTCTCTCTATCCCGGTATGGGCGATAAAAGTCTAAATGCCTTTCTCTAAATAGAATGACCAATCAAAAAAAATTCGATTTTAATTGCCGATCTTAATTTTTTTGAGGGAAGATAAATAAGAAAAAAGGTGGGGGTTAGACTGCTTTAGTTTCGACTTCTTTAAGGAGTTCCCACTTCGACATTCCAAAGCTTTTCGCAATAAGCTGGATCTTATGCAACGTTACTGATGCCTCTCCGCGCTCGATGCGTCCCGCATAACTGCGGTCAATCCCAAGGTGGTCAGCGTATGACTCCTGGGTAAAACCCTTCTGCTCTCGTAGTTTTCTCACCACAAGCCCGAATTTTCGCTCTTCTTCTCCTGCTGGCTGACGTCCCATGACCGTATGCTCGGCGAATGTCGCCTATCTGTCCACGGACTATAAGCCGTTGATGTAACGGTATTTTAACGGTACATTTTAAAGACATAAATTAACTAGGGAGACGTTTGTATGACTGAGGAAATGGGTTCTAAAAATTTAAAGAAAAAGGCTTCTTTGAATGATATTGCAGAAGCTGCTGGGGTTTCCAAGATGACAGTCAGCCGTTATTTGAATCCCCGCAAGCGGATGGAAGTCGCCTCCGTAAAGCGGGCCAAAATCGAGATGGCTATGCAGAAACTCGATTACACGCCTAACATTTTTGCCCGGAAACGCAGGGCTATTGAAAAATACCGGATCGGAATTTTAACGTCTCTTTCTAAGCATATTATGCAGTCGGGTTATCACATGGGGCTTTTGTCTGGGATTCTCGACCGGGTATTCCGGACAGGGCATGAACTGGATATTTTCCAGTTAAAGGAAAACTTTGATTATCACCGGCTGGAAGAAATCCTCAGTGAGCATGGCGTCGATGGCTTACTTATTGTGACATGGCGTATGGATCTTGAACTCATAAAGCTTGTAGAGAAAACTTCAGCCAAGCTGCCTTTGGTTGTTTTTAATGACTACTACCCATGGCTTTCCTCAAATATTCTTTATGTTGATCCGCGCGAGGGTATGAGGCTGGCGATTTCGTATCTTGCTGATAAGGGGTATAAAAAAATCGGGTTTCTGACAAGGCCATCCGAGATAAATTTTAAGGTGCATGGGAAAATAATCCGTCTTCCTTCTATCGATGGCCGGGAAAAGCGGGAAGGTTTTATTGAGGCGATGAAAGAGAAAAAACTGACTGTTCGCAATAACTGGATTCGGGAATGCGATTCCTATAAAGACACGGACTCCTACGATGAAATGAAAAAATGGATTAAGGAAGGAATACTGCCTCGGGCGATT
>JAHFHB010000274.1 GCA_023247135.1 Candidatus Omnitrophota bacterium | reverse complement strand
GGCGATTTCGTACATACGTTCGGCGATTTGCACATTTATCTCAATCATTTGGAGCAGGTAAAACTCCAGCTTTCGCGCGAGCCGCGTCCTCTGCCGAGGATGCTTCTCAATCCAACGGTCAAAAGTATTTTTGATTTTAAATTCGAGGATTTTGCGGTAGAAGGTTACGACCCGCATCCGGCGATCAAGGCGCCGGTGGCGGTTTAAAAAAAGCTCCGTCATTCCCGCGAAAGCGGGAATCCATCCCTCTTTAAAAAAGATGGATTCCTGCTAAAACCATGCAGGAATGACAAAAAGTGTTAAACTCAAGTTACTTATGCCTAACATCTATCACGTCGTGGCGATGTCGCGTAACCGCATCATCGGCAAAGACAATAAGCTCCCCTGGCATTTCCCCGAAGACCTCAAGCACTTCAAAAAGCTCACGCTGGGCAGCACGGTCATCATGGGGCGCAAAACGTTTGAGAGCATCGGGAAGCCTCTGCCGGGACGCGAGAATTTTATTTTAAGCCGCGGCAGTTTGCCCGCCGATACTCCGGGGGTGCATGTTTTCCGGTCTGTGGAACAGGCGTTAAAAGCGGTACAGACGGACAAGGCTTTTATCATCGGCGGCGCAGAGCTTTACAGCTCGACGATGTTTGAGCTGGACGGGATTTATCTCACGCTGATTGACGAAGATTATGCGGGCGATGCCCAGTATCCGCCAATTCCGTATCAGTACATTGAAAAAGAACGCAGCAGCCTTCGTGGAAATCCAAAAATCGAAGTGATTTTTTACGGCGAAAGGTAAAGTGCCATGTCTGAAAATCCGCGTTTGTATTTAAAACAGATCGAAGTGGGGCCAATGGCGAATTTTATTTACCTGATCGGCGACCGCAAAACGCGTGAGTGCGTCATGGTGGATCCGGCCTGGGAAGTGGACCGGATTTTGAAGATCGTCGCGGAAGACGATATGAAAGTCATCGGCGGTTTGGCAACGCATTATCATTACGACCACACCAACGGCATCGCGGATCTCGTGGCGCTGGCCGGCTGTAAGGTGCACATTCACAAGGAAGATGCCCCGTACCTCAAGGATCTGAAAAGCGAAATGATCAAAGTGGATTCCGGCGCTAAAATCCGGGTGGGGGAAGTCGAGATTACTTTTATTCACACGCCGGGACACACGCCCGGCTCGCAATGCTTTCTGGTTGACGGCCGGCTGGTTTCGGGCGATACGCTTTTTATCAACGCCTGCGGCCGTACCGATTTACCCGGCGGGAATGCCGAACAGCTTTATCACAGTTTGCAGCTTTTGGGAAAGCTGGATGAAAAGACGGTGTTGTTCCCCGGCCATAATTATGAAGAGGGCCGCACCGCCTCGACGATTGGGGATGAGAAGCGCCATAATCCTTACTATCAGTTTCACTCTGTCCGTGAGTTTCTAGGCCTGCGGACATCATGAAAAATATTTTTAAAGGCATTATTTTCACAGCCCTTGCACTCGGCCTGTATTTTTTCCAGATCAATAAAATTCCCGTGTGGTCCATGGATGAGGGCCGTTACGCGGAAATCGCGCGCGAAATGTCCGCCATGAACGATTATGCACTGCCGCATTTTAACTACCTGCCGTATCTTGAAAAGCCCGTACTGACTCCGCTTTTGACGGCCGGCGCTTACCGATTGTTGGGTGAAACGCCTCTGGGCGCCCGCTTCCTTTCGATCGTGGCGGCGCTTGCGGGACTGCTGCTGGTCTCTCTTGCAGGACGGCGCTTTTTCTCCGTCCAAACCGGCGGCTGGGCGGCGCTGGTGCTTTTGACGACGCTTGGATTTACGCTGGTGGGCAGGTTTGCGGTGATCGACGGCTTTATGACACTGCTTTTAAGCGCGGCTGTTTTTGCCCTCATGAAAGCAGTTTTTGAACAGGACCGGCGGTTTTATTTCGTGGCCTGCGTGTGTATGGGGCTTGGCTTTTTAACCAAAGGCCTGATCGGGATTGTGCTGCCGGGCCTGATCTGGTTTGTGGGCATACTGGTTCTGCGCAGATTCGGTGAATTTAGGCGCGTGCCGTGGGTCAGCGGGATTTTTGTGGTGGCGCTGGTCGCACTGCCCTGGATGCTCTGGATGTGGCGCAGACAGCCGGACTTTTTTCAGGTTTTTATCGTCGAGCACCACCTGCACCGTTTTCTGACCAAAGAGTTTGGACGCATGAAGCCGTTCTGGTTCTATGCGCCCATTTTAATCGGAACCTGTTTTCCCTGGTCGCTTTTTCTGCCCGCGGCTCTCACAGACGGCATGCGGCGTGATCATCCGGATCGCGAAAAGAATATTTTTCTGTGGATCTGGGTGGCCGTGATTTTTGTTTTTTTCAGCCTGCCAAAATCCAAGCTGCCTTATTACATTTTGCCCGTAAGCGTTCCGCTGGCGCTGATTCTGGGCGAATTTATGGCTCGCTGGGTATCCGGCAAAACTTCTGCCTGGGCCGATAAACTGATACGCGGCGCCTGGGTTCTTCTCGTGGTGGCCGCGAGCGCAGCGTTTGCGGGAGGCAGCATTTTTCTGCTTTTCTTTCGTGGTCTTGTGCCGGATCCGCAGCTTGGTGCTCTGCGCGCGGTGCTGCTTGCCGGTATCGGAGTGCTGCTAGCGGGATCTGCCGCCGGCTTTTTTATTTTAAACCGGGAAAAAAAAGCGGCTGCAACGCTTGTGCTTGCGGGCATGATTTACACGCTGCTGCTTTTAACGTTCGAGGGCATGCGGCTGATCAGCCCCTTTCAAAGCAGTGCTGCGGAGGCGCAGAAAATTTTGGCAACATTACAGCCCGAAGACCGTGTGGCGGTACTGGCCGCGCCGGATGATTTTTCCGATCTGCCGTTTTATCTCAAGCGCCGCATTCTTGTCGCAGGACCGGATCGCGGCACGCTCAAACAGGCAAGCCTGCAGGCCTCCCGGGCTGAGGATTCCAAAGAGTGGTTTTGGTCTGTCGAGACGTTGATTCAAGAATTCAACGAGCGCACAAAAACTTTTTATGTGCTGATGACTGCCGAGCGTTACCGCGAAATTGCTTCCCAACTGCAAAGCCCTGTGATTCTGATGACCCGCGGCGAAAAAATCCTCATTACGAATTAACCCATCTTCGCAGATGTTTGATAAGGTAGGGAACAGGCATGCCTGTTCCCTGTATGCACCCTCTCGATTCGATAAATTTATAATATCAGAGATAGCTATTGCTATTTATTGATCGTTATTTATTTGTCTTTTGACTACCCAAGTGATACCTTTTAAGTGAAGGTAGAAGTGTCTGAAAAATAAACTTAACCCGCATGATTGCATGCGGTTAGGTTTTGTGTGCGCACCCGGTCTAAAGCGTTTTTAAAACGCTGGGGAGCGGGGTGTGGGTATTGTGTTTGAAGGGAA
>JAHFHB010000273.1 GCA_023247135.1 Candidatus Omnitrophota bacterium | reverse complement strand
CTGTCGCACGCGCTGGTCAATGGCATTACCGATTACATTGAGCAAGATTTGGAGGAGATCCGCCCCCGATTCCCCAAAGCCCTGAATATTATCGAAGGCCCGCTCATGGCCGGCATGAACATCGTGGGCGACCTGTTCGGCGCCGGAAAAATGTTTTTGCCGCAGGTGGTCAAAAGTGCCCGCGTCATGAAAAAAGCCGTGCACCATCTCACGCCCTACATGCTCAAGGAAAAAGACGGCTCCACCCGTTCGGCCGGAAAAATCCTGATGGCCACGGTTAAAGGCGACGTGCATGACATCGGCAAAAATATCGTGGGCGTCGTACTCGGCTGCAACAATTACGAAGTCATTGATCTCGGCGTCATGGTGCCGCTTGAGAAAATACTTGAGGAAGCCGCGCGCCAGCAGGTGGACGTCATCGGACTCAGCGGGCTGATCACCCCTTCTCTGGATGAGATGATTTATGTCGCTTCAGAAATGCAGCGCCGCAAACTGACGACGCCGCTTTTAATCGGCGGCGCCACGACTTCAGCTGTGCATACGGCGGTTAAAATCGATCCGGCCTACGGCGGGCCTGTGATTCATGTGACGGATGCCTCGCGCAGTACCGGCGTGGTTGGCCAGCTTATGAACCCAGAGTCGCGGCCTAAATACATCGAAACCAAAAAAGGCGAATATGAGCAGGCACGACGCGATCATGCCTCGAAGGTTTCCAAGGTTATTTATTTGCCGATCGCGGCGGCCCGTAAAAATAAATTCAAAACGGATTGGGCCAAAACCAGCATTGCAAAGCCTTCTTTTCTGGGCCTTAAAACCTTCGAGGATTATCCGCTCGTGGAGCTTAAAAACTACATCGACTGGTCGCCCTTTTTCCACACCTGGGAATTGCGCGGGCGTTACCCTGATATTTTTGACGACAAAACGGTCGGCAAGGAAGCGCAAACTCTCTTTGATGATGCGCAGAAATTATTAGCCCAGGTCATCCGTGAAAAATGGCTTGGCGCACGCGCTGTCATCGGCCTTTTCCCCGCCGCGAGCATCGACGATGATATCGAACTCTATACAGATGAATCGCGTCAAAAGGTATTGACGACTTTTCACATGCTGCGTCAGCAGGCGCAAAAAGCCGAAAATCAGCCCAATCTTTGCCTGAGCGATTTTATCGCGCCGAAAGAGTCGGGCATCAAAGACTACATCGGCTGTTTTGCAAGCACGGCGGGACTTGGTATCGATGCGCCTGTGACACGCTTCGAAAAGGCCCACGATGATTACAATTCCATTATGCTCAAAGCCCTCGCTGACCGCCTGGCAGAGGCTTTCGCAGAACGCCTGCATGAGCGTGTGCGCAGGGAATTCTGGGGTTATGCGCCGGAAGAGAAAAAGACCAACGAAGATTTAATCCACTGCGACTACCGCGGCATCCGTCCCGCACCCGGCTATCCTGCCTGCCCTGAACACACGGAAAAACACGTGCTTTTTGATTTACTCTCGGCCGAGAAAAATGCCGGCATTTCACTGACAGAAAGTTTTGCCATGACGCCGGCCTCCTCGGTCTCGGGTTTTTATTTCGCGCATCCCGGAGCGCGTTACTTCGACGTTGGGAAATTGTCTAAAGACCAGATCGAAGATTATGCCAAGCGCAAGAACATGTCCCTTGAAGCAATCGAGAAATGGCTTTCCCCGTACCTGACCTACAAATAACAGAAAGGCTCCCATGTCCAATCAAAACGAACTCCAGACCGTGCACCACGCCTTAAAAGACATTGAACGGCAGATCAGCAAAGTTTCTGGCCGGTTGAGCTGGATCCTGATTCTCGCCATCGCCAGCCTGGTGCTTTCACTGATCAGTTTTGCCATCGTCGCTTCAAAGTAACGATTCTTGGGAGCTCTCGCTTGTTTTTGTCATTTGCGCCGCCTGGCATTTACCGGTATTGGCAGCACCCGGATTATTTATGGGTTCTGCTTAAACAAGCTCGTACCCTGGGGCCCAAACGGCTCGTCATTCTGGCGGATGACGGATACTTCAAAAAGTATCCCGGTCTCTGGAACCACCCCTTTGACGTCTGCGGGATTCACTTTCGCAGTCCTTCCTATCAAACCTTTTCACGCTTCAGGACTTACCGGTTAAATCCGGAGGCCTGCAGCGACTGGCAGTCGCTGCCCGCGCAGGAAGTTTTGCGCCGGTTCGTTTTAGAACTTCACCCCGGGCTGACCCGGGAATTGGAGCAGCAAATTCGTCGGGCCTGTCAAGAGCAGCCCATTCGCGCACTGCTTTCCTGGACCAACGCACCCAGCCTTGAAGCCGCCGCCCGCGCTTGCGGCTTGCCTGTCATTTACAATGAGGTAGGACCGCTGCGGAGACCCTTTTACCGCCAAAGTGTTTATTTTGATTTTCAAGGCGTAAATGCAGGTACGGCTGCAGAAAAAGAGGCCCGTATTTTTTACGAAGACTACGTGCGGGGCGGCAAAATTCAACCGCTGGCTCTGGAACAAATTCAAAAACTGTTTTTGCGTCAGCCGCCGCTGCCATCGCTGACACAGCCTGCGTATGCCGTAGGTGTTCCGCTGCAGGTTCCGGGAGATTCTAACGTCACGGCTTACGGCCGTGGCTTCGACATGAAGGCATTGCTTGAGCGGGCTTTGCAGGACTACCCGCAGCAAAGAATTCTGGTTCGCAAACATCCGGACGCTCCAGCTCCGGCCTTGAAAGAACCTTTTGAAAGGGACACCTCGGCTTCTGCCTACGAATTTATCCGCCAATGCGCCTGCATTTACACCTTGAATTCCAGCGTGGCCTTTGAGTGCCTGCTTTTTGGAAAGCCTGTCCGCATTTTCGGGGAGTCCCCCGCACGATTTTTATCTGTGGAAAACACCCCCGCCATGACTGCCCAGGAGTATTTGTCGCATCTCAATTATCTTTTTCTTTGCTACCTTGTGCCGGAACGCTTTCTCTTTGACAGTGACTATTACAACTGGCGGCTGACAAAACCCCCTCTGGGCCAGATTTTTACACGGCATCTTGAGTACTGGAAGCACCCCCATCCGTCCCAGGCAACATCCTTTTTAGGGTATTTAGGACAGCTTCTTCTTGCTAAAAACTGCTAGTTCTTTGTCCCTGCCGCTTGAACGTCTTTGAGGGTTATTTGGAGGGTCGTAGCGCATGTGGTAACATTTTTCTGTTCTTGGCCATCCGCTATAAAATAATGAAGCGCTAAGTCCAGCGGACTGCCCAGGCACACTCAAAACTACTTAAAATGTTCCCATTTCAAAAAAAACATAAGAAACTTTTGGCCCTATTGCTGATCTTTACCCTCATCGGGCAAGAGCTCGCCCGGGGGCAGCCAGGCCTAGAAAGCACTTCGACACCGGCACAAAAGACACCGCTTCTAGGCAC
>JAHFHB010000272.1 GCA_023247135.1 Candidatus Omnitrophota bacterium | reverse complement strand
GCCGTTACGCTGTAACCCAAGAATGTTGTACTTTGGGCAGAGGCTGTCCCACCCGTCTTTGCAGAAACCGCAAGACCCGCAGCGGATGCCTGGGGCAACGACCACCGGTTTGCCGAGCGGTATGCCTTTGACGCCTGGGCCTTTTTCAATCACTTCGCCTGAAATGTCGCAGCCTAAAATATGCGGCAGGGGAATGTGGACGTTGCGCATGCCCATGAGTGCCCAGAGGTCCAGGTGATTGAGCGCCACGGCCCTGACTTTGACCAGCACTTCGCCGGGCCCGGGCACGGGGCGCGGAACAAATGTATATTCCAGATTTTCAGGAGTGCCGTGTTTTTGGAAGATGACGGCCTGCATTTTATTCATGCGAAATCCTTTACGTTTCCCAAGAAAGGCCCTGCTTTCGGTATAATAACCAAATTCGTCTCAGAAAAAGGAAACCTATTTTATGCCAGAATCCCCAGAATCGATAGTACAGAAGAAAAAAAGAATTCTTAAAATTTTCAAGCGGTTGGACAAGACCTATCCGGGCGCGCATTGCGCCCTGGATCACTCCAATCCGCTCGAATTGCTGGTGGCGACGATTCTTTCGGCCCAATGCACGGATAAGCGGGTCAACCTGGTCACGCCGGCCCTATTTGCCAGTTTCAAGACGGCAGCAGACTATGCGGCCGCCAAGCCGGGCAAGATCGAAACGCTGATTCGTTCGACGGGTTTTTATCAGAGCAAAGCCCGGCATATCCGCGAAGCCGCGCGGGATATCGCTGAAAAATATGCAGGCGAAGTTCCGAAATCCATCGAGCAATTGATTCAGCTGCGCGGCGTGGGCCGTAAGACCGCGAACGTCGTTTTGGGCAATGCCTTTGGTATTCCGGGAATGCCTGTGGATACGCACATGATCCGCATCAACGGGCTTTTGAAACTGACGAAGTCCAAAGACCCTGTCGAAATCGAAAAGAATCTGACTGCGCTTTTAACGCCGGAGTACTGGACGAATTATTCACATCTGATTATCACGCATGGTCGTCAGCGCTGCATCGCCCGCCGACCGGATTGTGGCCACTGCGAAATCAGCGATTTATGTCCCTCGCGTAAAATCCCGGCATGTTGAATCAAACCGAACGGACACAGTGGATTAAAACCTGCGGATCGGAACTGGGCTTCGACCTGGTAGGAATCGTGCACCCGCAGTCGCTCACGGCCGGAGAAGAAAGCGTGGAAACCTGGGTGAGCGAAGGGCGGCACGGCACCATGCGCTACCTTGAGCAGTTTCGCGAGCGGCGTGAGCGCCTGGAACACGACGTGGGCGGCATTCGCAGTGTGATTGTCCTGGGAGTGAATTATTACAGCGGCGTGGAGCGGCAAGCGGCCAGCGGTGAGGGGGGTGTTTTTCAGGGCCGCGTGGCACGCTACGCCTGGGGACGCGATTACCACGAAGTCATCGGCCAAAAACATGCGCGGATGATTGAACGGCTGCAGAAAGAACTGGGCGCGGAGTTTCGCGCGAAATCCTGCGTGGATACGCAGGCGCTTCCTGAGCGTTATGCCGCGGTGCGTGCCGGTTTCGGCTTTACGGGGAAACACACGAATCTTCTGAGCAAACAATACGGCCCCTGGCTCTTTCTTTCTGAGATCGTGACAAATCTGGATCTGGCGGAAGATCAGCCGGCGCAGGGCACATGCGGAACCTGCGTGCATTGCCAGAAAGTTTGCCCGACCGGCGCGCTGGATGAAGACTACCGCATGGATGCGCGGCGCTGCATTGCGTACCTGACGATTGAATATAAAGGAATTATCCCGCGCGAAATGAGGCCGCAGATCAAAGACTGGCTCTTTGGCTGTGACGAATGCCTGGCTATTTGTCCGTTCACGGCGCATTCGCAGGAAACAAAGTGGCCTGAGCTCCGGGCGGAAGCCGGGGCAGGGGTGGCGCTTAATGTAACGGAACTTTTCAGCTTAAAGACAAATTCTGCCTATGAAAAAAGATTTGAGGGCACGGCCCTTTTACGGGCGGGCCGCAAGCAGATGCTGCGCAACGCCTGGCTTGTGCTCGGTAATTCGGGCGATGAGCGCGCCGTGCCGTACCTGATCGAGGCGCTGGAAGACTCCGCGCCGCTTGTGCGTCTGCATGCGGCCTGGGCGCTCGGCCGGTTTTCGTCCCAGGGTGCCAGGGATGCCCTCCAGAGGCATCTGGCGGTTGAGCAGGACCCCAAGGCCCGCCAGGAAACCCTGTATGCTCTGGAGGTTGGGCCGCAGGTGGACAAAGACAGGGGGGTGTCGTAAAATACACGTTCTGTCACGGGCGGTGCCTTCGAGCAGTCCCCAAGCTATTTTCTATAAATTTATCAACAAGGGAGCGATGTATGAGTCACGAAAAAGTGTTTACGGATGCCAATTTTAAAACGGATGTACTTTCCAGCCAGCAGCTGACGCTGGTGGATTTTTGGGCCGAATGGTGCGGCCCCTGCCGGATGCTGGGGCCTGTCGTGGACAGGATTGCCGCAGCAAATCAGGGCAAAATCACGGTAGGAAAAATGAATGTGGATGAAAACCCCAACACGCCGCAGCAGTTCGGTATTCAAGGCATTCCGACGATTATTTTTTTCAAGGGCGGCAAAGAAGTCAGCCGCCTTGTCGGGTTCCAGTCGCAGGAATCCATTCAGTCGGTCATTGACGATTCCCACTAATTTTTTCGAGGTTCAATGAAATTTCGCCAGCTTGGGCGCACGGGACTTCGCATTTCAGAAATCGGTTTCGGCTGCTGGGCCATCGGCGGTTCTGGCTACGGCGTGACGGATGACCGGGAATCTCTGGATGCGCTGGCCGCTGCGTGGGAACACGGCGTCAATTTTTTGATACGGCCGATACGTATGGCCACGGGCATAGCGAAGAGCTGCTCGCCGGTTTTTTGAAAGAGCGTCCGCGCGATCAGTGCGTTGTGGCCAGCAAGTGCGGCTGGGATTTTTACAATAAAGCCGGCAGCCGGAAAAATTTTGAGCCCGAGTACATCCGTTTTGCCTGCGAGCAGTCGCTGAAGCGCTTGGGTTTTGAAACGATCGATGTCTATCAACTGCACAACCCTTCGCTGGAGCTGATCGAGCGGGGCGATGCGATTGGCGAATTGGCCAAGCTCAAAACGCAGGGGCTGATTCGTTTTGCAGGGGTTTCGGTGCATACGGAAGAAGAAGCCTTGCGTGTGATTGCTGATGGGCGCGTCGATACGATTCAATTGGCTTTTAATATGCTGGATCAGCGTATGGCCGTGCGCGTGCTGGGAGAAGCGGAATCCAAAAGCATCGGGGTGATTGTGCGCGAGCCGCTGGCCTGCGGTATTTTGTCGGGAAAATACAACGCTGATCATGAATTTGCCAAGGAAGATCACCGCCGCCGCTGGACGCG
>JAHFHB010000271.1 GCA_023247135.1 Candidatus Omnitrophota bacterium | reverse complement strand
AAGAATTTTTCCGGAATGCGGCACCACCGTGTTGTAAGCGCGCGCCAAACGCGTGATGCTGTCCAGCAGAATGATCACGTCGCGCTTGTGCTCGACCAGACGCTTGGCTTTTTCGATCACGACTTCCGCCACCTGCACGTGCCGTTCGGCCGGTTCGTCGAAAGTCGAGGAAATGACTTCGCCGCGCACAGACCGCTGCATGTCGGTGACTTCTTCCGGGCGCTCATCGATCAAAAGAATGATCAAGTAAGCATCCGGCAGATTTTTGGAAATGCTGTTGGCGATACGCTGCAGCAAAATTGTTTTGCCGCTGTAAGGCGGCGCCACGATCAATCCGCGCTGGCCGCAGCCAATGGGCGTCAAAAGATCCATGACGCGCGTGGAGGCTTCGGCCGGATCGGTCTCAAGCACAATGCGGCGTTCGGGATAAAGCGGCGTCAGATTGTCAAAAGGAATCTTGTTACGCACCGCTTCCGGATCCTCAAAATTGACCAGCTCGACTTTGAGCAGCGCGAAATAGCGCTCGCCTTCCTTGGGCGGGCGGATTTGGCCGCTGACCGTATCGCCGGTGCGCAGATTAAAACGCCGGATCTGGCTGGGCGACACGTAAATGTCGTCCGGCGAGGGCAGATAGTTGTAATTGGGCGAGCGCAGAAATCCGAATCCGTCTTCCAGAATTTCAAGCACGCCTTCGCCGAACATGGCGCCGGAACGCTTGGCCTGCCCTTCCAGAATTTTAAAAATCAGCTCCTGTTTGCGCAGGCCGGTGACCGACTCCACGCCCACGCTCTGGGCCACGTCATACAGCTCTGTCACTTTCATTTTTTTTAGCGCCGCGACGTCGAACGTTTTTCCGTTGGCATCCCCTCCCGGCGCAGCCGCTGCGGCCGCCGGCGCGGACGGAGCTGCCGGAACTTCCGGTTCGTCCTTGGCGTGCGGACGCGGCCGGTCATGGGCAGGCGGATAGTTGGATGGACGCGGGGGACGGGAAGAACCTGTTCTTTCTCTGGGCATTGTGTTTACTCGGCTCCTTTTGAAAGGGTGGAGATCCGGCGGTAAAGGCTCTGGATCTCTTCCCTTGTTTTTTGAATCGAACCGTCATTGGAGATGACGATATCTGCTCTGTTGCGTTTGGCTTCCGGCGCAAGCTGCGCCTTTTGTCTTAGCTCGATTTCCTTTTCGCTTAACCCGCGCTTCATAAGACGCTCCCGGATATTTTCGGGCGAAGCGTCAACATAAATAACCAGGCGGCATTTTTTTTCAAATCCGGTTTCATAAAGCAGCGGCACTTCGACCACCACCAGGCCCCGGGCGCCGGCAATCGCTTCTTCGATCCGGCTGAACACGTAAGGATGAATCAGGCTCATCAGCGTCTTGAGACGGCTCGGATGGCCGAAAACTTCCCGGGCCATTTTTTTACGGTCTACGCTGCCGTCTTGAGCAAGCGCCGCGGGAAAAGTCCTGGCGATTTCGGCATACACCGGGCCGTCCGGTTTCAGAGCCTCGTGCGCCAGCTGATCCGCGTCCACCACCTGTGCGCCGCATTCAGCCAGCATCGCCGCGGCGGTGCTTTTGCCGGAACCCAAACTGCCCGTCAGTCCGATCACTATTTTTTCAGGCGTCATCCGTTTTTAAACCAGGAATCCCCGGTAAACACATCGACTTTGAGCGGCACGTTCAGCGCGTAAGCCGCTTCCATCTCTGAACGCACCAGTTTGGCGGCCGCTTCCGCACGCGGCGCCGGCACATCGAGCACCAGCTCGTCATGCACCTGCATGATCATGAAACATTCCGGCTCTTCGCTTTGCAAACGCTCCTGCACGCGCAGCATCGCCAGCTTAATCAAATCCGCGGCCGAACCCTGAATGGGCGCGTTGATCGCCGCACGCTCAGCGAATTGGCGCAGCTGCCCGTTGGCGGCGTTGATCTCCGGAAAATAAGACCGGCGGCCGAGAATCGTCAGCAAATAACCCTGTTTGCGCGCCAGCTCTTTCTGCGAGTCAAGGTAGTCTTTGATCGCGGCGTAGCGTTTAAAATAATTCTGAATGAACAGATCGGCTTCCGGCACCGAGAGTCCCAGATCCTGCGACAAGCCATAGGCGGTTTTGCCGTAAATGATGCTGAAATTAATCGTCTTGGCGGCATCCCGCATTTCACGTGTGACACCGTCTTCATCCACGCCGTAAAGCAGGGTCGCCGTAAATTTATGAATGTCGCGGTCTGCCTTGAAGGCTTTCACCAGATTTTTGTCGCCTGAAAGATGCGCCAGCAGCCGGAGCTCAATCTGCGAGTAATCCGCCGAAAGCAGTTTGCCCTTTTTCCCGTAGCGCGACACAAACGCCTTACGGATGGCCCGGCCCTCGGCCGTCTTGATCGGAATATTCTGTAAATTCGGGTCTGAACTTGAAAGTCGCCCCGTCACGGTCGTCGTCTGATGATACGACGTATGCACACGCCCCGTCTCAGGGTTCACCATTTCAGGCAAGGCATCCAGGTATGTCGACTTGAGCTTGGTCTTCTCGCGGTATTCGAGAAGCTTTTTGGGAAGCTCGTAACCTTCCGCCGCCAACTTTTCAAGCACCGTCACATCCGTCGAATAACCGGTCTTGGTTTTTTTCTGTGCCGGCAGCTTCAGGCGCTCAAATAAAATGTCGGCAAGCTGCTTCGTGGAGTTAATATTAAATTCTTCGCCCGCAGCTTGGTAAATCGCCTTGGTCAAACCCTCCAGGTCCTCCGCCGCACGATTTGAAAGCTCTTTCAGCAGTTTCAAATCCAGCGTCACGCCGTTCATTTCGATCACGCCCAGGCAAATCGAAAGTGGGATCTCCACCTCGCGGAATAGTTTTTCCAGCCCATGCTCTTTCAGTTTCGCACTTAAAATCGGCACTAGCCGGAACACGCAATCAGCATCTTCAGCTGCGTATTCAGCGATTTCCGCCAGCGGCACTTGGTCCATGGTACGCTGGGTCTTGCCCTTGCCGAGAAGCGACTCCGTCGCGATCTTTTTAACATTCAAATAATCAAACGAAATATCATCGAGATTGTGATTCAGCTTCACCGGATTGATAAAGTAGCTGGCGATCATGGTGTCAAACGTAATGCCGCGCACATCGATTCCGTGGCGTTTTAAAACCATCCAGTCGTACTTGGCGTTCTGGCCGTACTTGTGCAATGTTTCATCTTCTAAAAGCGGTCCCAGCGCTTCAAGAACAGCGCTAATCGCCAGCCCCGGCCCCGCGTGTTTTTGCGAAGACACCGGCACGTAGACCGCCTGCATGGGCTGGGTCGAAAAACTCAAACCCACCAGCTCAGCCCGCAGTGGATCGGCAGAGGTGGTCTCCGTATCAAAACTGAACGCGCCAGCTTTTTTGAGTTCGCGCGCCAATGTTTTCAACGCCGCCG
>JAHFHB010000270.1 GCA_023247135.1 Candidatus Omnitrophota bacterium | reverse complement strand
TTAATATAAAGGAACGAAGCTTTAAAAATATTTATGTGATGGGCAAAGATGCAAATGGAGCAGCTTGTCTTAATGTGCTTAGGTTGCCTTCCGAGTTTGTTAGTGAGGCTCGCGCGCAACTGGGCCGGATGAAGTAGCTTGAGTTAATGCGAGAATTCAGTAGGAGGGAACCATGAGTGAAAATGCAGGGGGTCATCAAGGTATTATTCGAATTGCGAGGTTCCACATTTCGCCTCCAGACATGCTTCGTTACTATTTGTACAGCACCGGATTTTTTAAAAAATCCGAAGCTTTACTAATCGAGGAGCGGTGGCGTGAAGGGCGCGATGAATCGGGTAGTGGAAAGTTGAGGACACATATAACGGTAACCATAGAAACTCATTCAGCAGGCTTCTATAAGCTTTATCTGAAAACAAAGCTATATGATATTGTAACAAAAAAGGAATCTGTCGAAGAGTCGTCTAGCTATATCTTCCCAGGCAACGAACTCGCATTAAGCGGAAATATTCTTTGGAGTTTTAGCTTGAAAGAGGTGCTTTCAGAGGATGAATATATTCAATTTGTCGGAATTGGATACCAGGGATTTGACGGCGCAGATAGCGAGGAAGATAAAAGCTCGTCTTTTACGTACGGAGAAGAGATCAATTTAAGATTAGATGTTGCCGCGGAGCGGATGCTTTTTTACGGCAATTACGGCAGATTTAAATGCGCAACTTTTAACTGCTTCGGCAAAACTGATATTGATGATGGAGACATTATTTTAAGATTTCACCCATGTGTTGCAGAATATCAGCAGAGTGATGACCCTGTGCAATTTGGATGTGTATCTCGTTACCAAGGATCGGATAATTACCGACAGTACGCAAATAAGGACGGTGAGTTGCGGTGGGGCGCCTCAGTATTTGATGTGTTTGGGATTAAAGAACGAGAAAATTTTATTCGAAGTCCTCGTTACGGAATTCACCCGATGCGTAAGGAAATTTAAGTGAGAGACACGTAGAATTCCGGGGACATAATACTTAATTCCGAGATTGCTTCGTCTGTTGCGCTTCGCGCATCGTTCTCGCAATGACGAGGGGATGACGCAGGGACGAGAGCGGAGATGACGCAGATTGTAGGGGTGGGTTCACAACCCACCCGTGGGCCGGTTTGGAACCGGCCCCTACAAAATGAAGGTGACAAGCAAAGGAGGGAAGATGAAGAGTTTGACGCCTAAGCAGCAAGCCATGTTTGATATTTTTCAGAAGCACGTGAAGGCTGAGTTGGACGGGGATTTGGAGACGACGATGGCGACCATGACGGATCACCCGCATCTGACGAATGTGCCCAACGGTATGGGCGGGGTGGGCCGGCAGGGCGTGCGGAATTTTTATGCCAATCACCTGGTGGGGAAATTTTTTCCGCCTGACGTTGAAATGCTCAGCGTGTCACAAACGATCGGCGATGATCAGATTGTGGATGAGCTGGTGATCAAGTTTACACACACCCAGATGGTCGAATGGATGCTGCCGGGTGTGGCGCCGACCGGCAAAAAAGTCGAAGCGGCCTTGGCCGTCATCGTGAAGGTGGAAAACGGCAAGATCGCGCATGAGCATATTTATTGGGATCAGGCCAGCGTGCTGGTACAACTGGGTTTGCTGGATCCCAAAGGTCTGCCCGTGACCGGCGCGGAAGGTGCCCGCAGAATCCTCAATCCGAAATAGTTCTCCTGCGAATAGCCAAGCGACAGACACTGAGATCCTTCTCCGTCCTGCGAATACGCAGGCGGATCAGGATGACACGCTGCTAACAGCAGCGAGTACATCCAGTCCATGTGTCCCCGCAGGGGCAGGATGACACGCTGCTAACAGCAGCGAGTACATCCAGTCCATGTGTCCCCGCAGGGGCAGGATGACACGGAAAGAAGCGCAATGATGACGGGCGCGAAGGGGGAATCCAGTGCGGAGTAGTTGCCCCTGCCAAAAAATGGTATGCGGCGGTATTAGTCTTCCTGGCTGCGGATTAAGGGTTCTTCGAAGGGCAGGTCGATGAGGCTGGGGTGGTGGTCTGACAACGGCTCTTTGAGGCTGGTGTTCATTTCTTCGAGCGTTTCTCCGAAGTGCGGGGCGAACACATAACGATCTTGCAGTTTCTGATTCGCAGGCTGTTTGACGAAAATCCAATCGAGTCTGAATTTACCTACTACGCCGAGCGCCCGCTTTACACTGAAGCTGGTTTTAAAACCCTTGCGCCCGCGCTGATTGGAGTTCGCCAGAAGTTTTCTTTTACCGTTGATCGAGCGTTCGGAATCGCCGCGGAAATCAAATCGGGTGCCGTCTTTAAAACGGTAGTTGTGAATCATGTCAAACATGCCGAATTGCGGGTTGGGAGCGACCACATCGATATTTTTGGCAAAGGGATCGTTGAAATTCTTAGTCACGTTGCTGGCTCCGCGCACGGTGTTGATGGCCAGGCCGTAAGGGGAAATGTAGTTAAGGCCTACACCCAGCCAGGTCGTGGGGTTTTTGAGGGTGCGTTTCACGATGCGAATGGCAGAGGTTGGGCTGATATCTGTGGGCGCGGCGTTGAAATCCCCGAGCAGGATCAACGGATTTTTGATGCCTCCGATGTAGGACAAAATCTCGCGCATCTGCTGCTCGCGGCCCTCGGGCATGCACTTGATTTCCAGATGCACATTGATGATCGTGAGTGTTTTTTCAGGCAGGTCCGGCACTTCCAGATCGACCCTGAAATAACCGCGTCCGCCCACCTTGAGTTCGCGCGTGAGCTCGTTTTTGAACACTGTTTTTGTTCCGAAACGCCGGCTTTTTTCCATAAAGCCGATTTTCTTTTTTTCTCCGCCGTACCAGTCATACGACTGAACATGCAGTGGGCGAATCTCCACGTATTTAATCGGGTAGCGTGAAAGCACGGCGCAGCCGAAAACACCTTTGTATTTGAGCGCGTCCACCTGGTAATAGTCCATGGCTTCTTTGTCATGCCCGCCTTCTTCCAATTCGATATTCTCAAGCCCCAGCGTGACAGGATCGATTTCCAGATACTGCGGCGCGTACGCGTAATTCATGCCGAGCGCTTTGGCCATCTCCGCGGCGGCATTCAGGTAGTGCGAGCGCTTGATGCCGATTTCCATTTCCTGCAGTACAAAAATATCCGACTCGGCCAGGCGGTTTCTCTGGCGTTCCAGATTTGCAATACTGCGTGAGCCCTGATTGAAGCGCTCCGGATTGAGCATGTCATTGAAAGCTTCCTTAGATGTGAGGGCCTGAATCACTTGGGGAATGTGCAGGGACTTTTCAATATTCCAGGTAGCGACTCTCAGGATAGGGCCCAGCCGGGGATCGCGGGGCCTGAGTGGTTTTTTCCTCTCAAAATAAGCTTCGTTGTTGATGACAGGCGTGACCCAGAGCT
>JAHFHB010000269.1 GCA_023247135.1 Candidatus Omnitrophota bacterium | reverse complement strand
AAAAAGAACCACCAGAAGAGGCGCCGAATAATCCATGAGATAAAAAAAACGCAGAAGAATGAAAAGCAGTCCTTCCGCAACTGAATACTCCCCTTTGAACCCAAGACGCTCCCAGGATTTATCGTATTTGTTCGGCGCTTTAAATGGTTTGCCCGTCACCGCAAAGTTTTGGTACAAAATCGCCAGCATGAACAGAGAGAGAATCGCAACAACCGCCCCATCGGCCTGGCACCATTTCTTCTTCCGTAAAAAAAGCGGCAAGTAATGCCACGCCAAAAACGGTAGCGCAAAAGCGGCCATCGTCAAATAACGGGTCATAAGCCCGTAACCGCAGGCCGCTGCCGCCAGACAGGCCCACCCCAAAGCGGCTCGCTCGTTCTCAGTCTCATGCCAGCGCACAAAGGCGTAAAGGAAAAGTGCCATCGTCAAAAGGCAGGCCGCATGCGAAAAGTAAGACGCGGCCGTGAACATAAAAAACGGCGACAGCGCGGCAAGCAAGATTCCGCCCAGTGCAGCAGCCTGCCCGAAACAACGCCGCGCCACGCCGTAGAGCAGCGCAAGCGAGAACACGGACATCAGCGGATTCAGCCAATCGACCGCATGCAGCTGGAGTCCCAATGCCCACAAAAGCGGCCAGCCCGGCGGGTAAACACTGAACCACTTGCCGTCCCGGTTCCCGACGTGAACCACATTAAAAAACTCAGAGAGCTCGTACGGCTTGATCCACCATTTGCCCATGCGGATCAGCTCAGCGAAAAAATAGCAGGAGTGCTCATCGGCCGAATTCAGGAAGGAATGCAAAATCGAACGGTTGATCCACAGCAATGCCCACAGTAATCCAGCCAAGAGCGCGGGCGCAATCATCCGGCGCCGCTTGACAATGCCGAACCATAAAGATTCAGCCACTTCCACCGCACGATCCGGCAATATCCATGAGCCCGTCAGCGCAAAGGCCAGGCAGGCACCCAGCGAAACGACCATGTCTGGCGCAAAAAAATGGCGCAAGGCGGGCGCAAAGGCCGGCGCCCAAAAATTTCCCGCAAGGCAAACAACCGCCGCCGCCCCGATCGCCAGGCGTACTCGCAGACTCATGCGCCAACCCCCGCCGGCGCCTTCGGAAGCCAATGCCGTTTGGGAGATTTTAAAAACCGCTCAATTTCTCCGGCGGCCAGCGCGTGACCTTTCGCCGTCCAATGCCAATCATCCCGGATGTAATAATCCTCGACCGAACTTTTTTGGCCTGCTTCATAAAAGGCACCTGCCAAATCCACGACCGGCACATGCTCGCGCCGGGCAAACCGGAGCATCGACCGCCGCGGCTGATTTTTTTCGGGGCTGCGAACCCAGGTTTGCGGCGGAATCAGCACCAGCACCGGCCGGGCCCCATCCCGGCGAATCTCCGTCAAAAGCTGCGCAAGAATTTTGCGGCTGATTTTCCATTCATCGCTCAAATCAGGGTCGATCAGGAAAAGATTGCGGCCGAGCCGGAGCAGCCGGAATTGAAGGGTCTGGTAAAGAATACTTTTCTGCAGAACAGCCTGCCAAAAACTTTGCTGAAAGAGGTTGGGAAACTGCCCCCGCGTCATTTCATACGGCCTGGGTACCGGCACGTTCTGAAGCGCCAACTCCCCCCCGGCAGTCAGTTTAAAAAAAGGCTTGGCATACCCGCCCGCGGTAAAAGCCCGCGTGGCACGCCAGCACATTTCAGGAAAAACATCGACAAGGACGATATCCGGATGGTATTTGCGCCCGATTTCCCGGTAGAGCATCAACACCTGATCGATGCCATAACCGGGAACCCCCGTATTGAGCACTTCCAGTGAAGGCATTGTATTTTCAAGCCGCCGGCTGAAAGTTTCGGAATCGGCGACCCCAAACCCGAAGGTGAAGCTATCACCGAGTGCCAAAATACGCGTGATACCCGCGGGTTTTTCCGAAGCGTAGTCCTTCTCACCGCGAAAACCCGCCGCATCGGTGTGAATCTCCTGATGAATAAATGACGTCTCAAGCAGCGCCTTTTTACTCGCTTGCGGGTACCAGCCGAGAACCCTGTGGTAATCTACCCATTTTTTCTCGGGAACTTCCACCCATTGCGCAGCTTTTTCCGCCGCCGGCGGCGGCGGGGGTTTGACGCACAATCGCAGAACTCCCTCAGCGCAAAGCAAGGCAAGCAGCACGGAGCCCAGCGCCAGCAAAAAATTTTTCAAATTAAACTTCTCCCTTATTGACAACCTCACGCAAAGTGCCTAACTTATACCCCATGCCGAACCTGCCCTCAATCAGTTTTATCGTTCCCGTTTACAACGAGGAACTCAATATTGCCGTGATGCTGCGCAATCTCCACAACGTCCTGGATGCGCATCCGGAGTGGCACTCCGAAGTCATCATCGTCGAGGATGGCAGCGGTGATAACACCCGCGCCGTTCTCCAGGCGGAAGTAAAGAAATATCCCGCCGCCACGCTCGTGATTCATCCCGTCAATCAGGGCTACACGGCCTCTCTCAAAGACGGCATTCGCCTGGCACGCGGCCGCTTTCTCATGTACATCGGCGCCGACGAAGAATTCGATTCCAGCGAACTGCCCGACTTCGTGACCCCGCTCTTAAACGGCGAGGCGGATCTGATCCTGGGCGTACGTTGGCAGCGCAACGCTTACAAGCTGTTCCGTTTCTTCCTCTCCGTCATTTACATCTTTACGCTCAACGCTCTTTTCAGGATGCGCATCAACGATTACAACTGGTCTCAGGCCTGGTGCCGGGAAATTTTTGAACGCATTTCGCTGGACTCCAACTCTCTTTTTGTCCTGCCTGAAATCATCGTCAAGGCCCATGACCTCAGGTACCGGATCAAGGAAGTCCCCTCCAACCATCGCGGCCGCCAGGCCGGGAAATCTTCCGTCAACATGCGCATCATGGGCGCCGCCCTGCTGGACGCCTTCACATTTGCCGCAAAACGCCGCAGCGGAAATTACAAGGCTGAATCTGCCGCAGCCTTTCTGCGCCGCCCGCAGTCCTCACAGTAACTGGCCCACCACGTATTCACAGCGCTCCTCCCTCACATTCTCTGAGGGAATCAAAGCCAGCGGTTTCACAAGCGCAGGATCGGCCAACAGTTCCCGAAGCAGCTTGTAACGCGGAGCCTCGTTTTTTTGATCAGCGCTTTGACGGCGCAGCATGAGAAGATGCGTAAAACCTTTCTCTTTCAAAAAAGCCGCAACCGCGGCAGGCGTTTTGAGCGAATCATAATGGGTTTGCAAATAGAAGAAACCTTCCCGCACGCTCGCACGCGGAAAATAAAACCGGCGGATCTCCTCCGCGTTCAATATCCGCGCGCCGGCCGGAAGGTGCTCCTGCATCCAGACTGCCAGCGGGTAAGAGCGTTCCATCTGCCGCAAAAAAACATCCCGGCTTTTCAGGCCG
>JAHFHB010000268.1 GCA_023247135.1 Candidatus Omnitrophota bacterium | reverse complement strand
CATCCGCTTCCTGAAAGGATTTGGCATCCAAAAGCTGGTTCACCCGGCTCTTGGCCCCTACGATGAAATGATAAGTGCATTTCGGGCAGACAGACAGGTTGTCTTTGAGTGATTTATGGAAGAGAAGCTGGCCGCAGCTAGGACATTTAGTCCAAAGGCCGGCCGGAACGCTTTTTTTCTTCAGCCCGCTCGTGATCGAGGCTGGCGCCTGAATGGCATCCTGTTTTTCGTCTTGTTCGGCAAGCATGAGGACGTGTTTAGACCTGTGTTTTTGTAAATATCCGGGGAACCGGGTGCCTTTGCAAGTGCTTCAAAAATAGGAATTTGGGATTATAAGTGGGCCTGTTGGGCCTGTCAAATTTTTTTACGTCCGTTTTACGGTCGGAAACCTTTACTCCGCAGGCCTTTTCGTGTATTTTTGTCTCATGGATCAGCGTTTTCATCTCCAGCATTCCCAAAAACAGGTGCTTTCGCCGCAAATCAGGCAGTATTTCCGCCTGCTTCAAATTCCGCGCGCCGAACTCGAACAGGCCATTCAAGCGGAGATGGCCGAAAACCCTCTCCTGGAGGAAGACCCGCGCTCAGCTGCCGAAGATACGCCTCTTCCCAGCGAGGCCGAAAGCGACCGCGCCAGCGATTCGCCCACCGAACTGCAGGTCGGAGAAACCTTCGATACCTTCGACCGGATGAGTGAGAGCCTGCAAAACGAGTGGGACGGCGACGACTTGTCCAAGTCGGATGCGGGCCAATCACAAAAACTCAAGGATTTTCAGGACAGCCTCCTGACCAATCCCGAAACACTCTCCGCTTTTCTGTTCTGGCAGGCAGGCCTGCTGGATTTAACCGAAGCCGAACAAAAAATCATGGCACAGGTCATCGGCAATATCGACGAATCCGGCTATCTCAAATCTACTCCCGAAGAGCTGGCGGCAGTCTGCGGAGTTTCTGAAGACGCGGTGCAGGCCATCATTGCGCGGGTGCGCACGTTCGATCCCCCGGGAGTCGGCGCGCGCGATCTGCGCGAAGCGCTCCTTCTTCAGCTTGACCGCAAAGGCCCGGAAGCCGGTTTGGCACGCGCCATTGTCGCCGACCACCTGCCCCTGCTTGAAAAAAGAGATCTGCGCCAGCTTGCACACGTGCTTGAAACCGATTTGGGGAAAATCCAGGAGGCGATCCGCCAGATCACCGCGCTTGATCCCAAGCCCGGCCGCGCGTTTTATACAGGCGGGCCGACCGCCATCACACCCGATGCCAGCGTTGTTTTTGCCGACGACGACCCGGACCGGCTTAAAATCGAGATCCATGACGAGCCGGCGCGCGGCGTGCGCATCAATGCCTATTACCGCAGGCTTCTGCGCAACCGGTCTTCGGATGAGAAAACAAAAATTTTCATCCGCGAAAAACTGCAGGCGGCCTTGAATTTTATGAAAGCGCTGGAACTGCGCGGCAGCACCCTGCGGGAAATCACGAATGAAATCGTGAAGGTTCAATCTGAATTTTTCCGCAAAGGCTTTTCGCATCTCATGCCCCTGCGTTTAAAAGACGTGGCCAACACACTCGGAATTCATGAATCAACCGTCAGCCGCGCCATTCAGGGCAAATACATCGCGACCCCGCAAGGCACGATTCCCTACAAAAGCTTTTTCTCCACGCGCCTTGAAACCACCAGCGGCGAGGCTGAATCCCAGAAAAGCATTCAGGAAGCCGTGCGCCGCCTCATCCAGCAGGAAGATCCGGCCCACCCTCTCAGCGATCAGGACCTTGCGGAGCAGCTGGCCGGCCGCGGCATTAAAATCGCCCGCCGTACGGTTGCGAAGTACCGCGAAATGCTCAAGATCCTCCCGACTCATCTGCGCAAGCAGCGCTAACGCCATTCCATCAAGATTCCCTCTCGATTGTCATTGCGAGGAGTCCGCGTTTTTCGGCGGACGACGAAGCAATCTCGGCAAGAAAGCTCTTAGATTGCTTCGTCCGGCTACGCCGTCCTCGCAATGACGACGGTAAAAAAACGGAAGTAAAATGGAGCTGGCGGTCGGATTTGAACCGACGACCTGCGGTTTACGAAACCGCTGCTCTACCAACTGAGCTACACCAGCTTGAAGTGTCTAAGCCGTTAATTTAAAATCGGTTACGGCTTGTTCAATTTTTTCTGCGGGTTCCACTTTTGGCTTTGGTGTCCAAATAGTGTCCATCTGTCTATCTAAACGGCTTACCGCATTCGCCTGATGCGTTGGCGATAAGTGAGCATACCTTAAAACCATGGTAAGGGATTTATGCCCTAGGATCTCGCGTATGGTGTTTAAATCAACACCAGACATGGCTAAATAAGATGCTGCTGTATGCCTTAGATCATGAAAATGAAAGTTCTCAATCTTAGCCCTTTTCACAGCCTTCTCAAAGGCAGACCTGAAATTATATGGAATTCCGTCAATATTGCAAAAGATATATGAGCTTTCCGGGTGTTTCCTTACCCCAAGTAGCACTTCTTGGGCCGTTTGATTAAGAGGAACACGCCGCGTCTCACCATTCTTGGTCGTAGTGAGGGTGAGATATCCTCTCTGAATGTCCAGATCCCTCCACTTGAGGTTTTGAATTTCTGCTTTCCGCATGCCTGTATTAACCGCAAGAAGAACAATCGGTTTTAATCCCGGGTTACAACACTCTATAAGCCGTTTCAAGTCTTCCTTCTCAAGAAACCTCACCCGGCTATTGTTTTCTTTTTCAAATTTGATCTTCTTGACTGGATTCTCGGTCGCGTGGCCCCATTCAATCGCAAGACGAAACATACACTTAAGACAAGCCAATTCCCTATTCACATAGGCCACTGAGACAAGGGCGCTTCGCTTCGTCGTCTCCTGCCGCCGTTGTGTTTGATATTTCTGAACTAAAAAAGGCGTAATCTCATGTAGGTATTTATCGCCAAAGAAGGTCAAGAGCCTCTTGAGGTAATGCTTATCCGTTGAAGCCCAAGATCGCTTCTTCTTCCCATACGTTTCAGCATAGGTCTGTGCAAAATCTTTGAACTTGATTTTGTGTTCTTTCTTAACGTCGAGAAATTTATTTTCAGCGACTTCAATTTGTCGCTTCTTCAACGCTTTTTGGGCAAGCGTCTTGCTGGGGCCTACCTTTTCACGCTTACGGCGGCCATTCGCATAGTAATCAATCCAGAAATTTCCGTTCTTTGTGAAGACACCCATTTTAGCTCCTCGCATTTACGAAATTATTATATCGTAATACGATACTATTATCCAGAGCTATTTCTTGGGGCGTCCTCGTCCAGGGCGGGACTTCATAAATAGACGGAGAGAGTTCGCGTCGATAAGCCAAAGGGTCAAACCAGTGCTGATTTTTGCCAGTCTCCCTTTGACTTTGCCCCCGGCCATAATCCGGCGAATATAAACAGGACTTAGCTTGTATTCT
>JAHFHB010000026.1:4527-12864 GCA_023247135.1 Candidatus Omnitrophota bacterium | reverse complement strand
CTCAAAGCTGCTTCTGGGACGGTTAAAAAAGTCATGATGGACATCTCGATTGATCAAGGCGGGAATTTTCCGGGTTCCCGGCCGACGTCATACTACGATCCCGTGTATCGTGACGGGAACGGCAATGTCCGGTTTTGTGTGCCGAATATTCCCGCGTTGGCCGGGCGCTTTGCCACGCTCGCACTGGACGAGGTTTCACTGCCGTACACGCGGGCCATGGCACACGATCTGGAAAAGGCTCTGCGGCAGTACGCCGAACTCGCAGGCGCCGTGAATGTCCTGCAAGGGGACATTCTTTTGGCGGCGGTTCGCGAGGTCCATAAGAAAAGCTAGAGGCGCGGGCCCGGCTTTGCTATAATCCTCTGCTTTATTAACCTTTGATGGAGTTTATCACAAGTCTTGTTGGCTAAACGTCTTGCCTTACTTGCCAGGGATCTGGCGCTCGAAAAAAAAGCGGAAGAGCCCGTCATTCTGGACATTCATAAATTGTCCAGCATGGCGAGTTTTTTTGTCATTATGCATGGGAATTCCGATCCGCATGTGCGCGCCATCGGCGAGTTTGTCCAGGACGAGCTTAAA
Organism: Candidatus Omnitrophota bacterium; assembly: GCA_023247135.1. Classification (GTDB taxonomy): domain Bacteria; phylum Omnitrophota; class Omnitrophia; order Omnitrophales; family Aquincolibacteriaceae; genus JAHFHB01. The sequence continues at coordinate 12,285 of JAHFHB010000026.1, read as the reverse complement.
AAAAAGAAAGAGCGCCCGCTGCATGTCGAGGGTTTCATCGAGGGCAAATGGGTTCTCATGGATTACGGCAGCGTCATCATTCATGTTTTCTACCGGCCGGTCCGGGAATTTTACGGCCTGGAACGTTTATGGGGGAATGCCAAGATCGTGACCTGATCGGGTCCGTCTCGGAATTGCGCCGCGTATGGAACAAAAAATCCGCCACATCCTCGATGCCATCATTCAGGAGCTTGCCGCCGGCTGGGGCGCTCCGGTTCAGGATTTAACCTACGACATTCAGGTCAGCAAAGATCCCGCGCACGGCGATTACGCGGCCAACGCGGCTTTCAAGGTCGCGCGTCAGGTGCGTAAAGCCCCAAAGGCGGTGGCTGAAGAAATCAAAACCGCGGTTCTGGCCCGCCGCCGTGAAAAAAAGGAACTGGCCTTTATCACACGCGTGGAAGTCGCCGGTGCGGGTTTTCTTAATTTTTACGTGTCGCAGGACTCCGTTAGCAGTTTGATCGACGTGGTGTTGCGGCAGGATGAACGCTACGGCGAGTCGGAATTCGGGGCTGGTAAAAAAGTGGTGGTGGAATTTGTCAGCGCAAACCCGACCGGCCCGCTGACCATCGCGCACGGACGGCAAGCGGCGATCGGGGACTCGCTGGTCAGGATTCTGCGGCATACCGGCCATGACGTGACGGCGGAGTATTATTTGAATGATGCCGGCCGCCAGATGAATCTTCTGGGGGCCAGCGTTTGGGCACGTTATCTGGAAGAATTTGAGATGGAGTCTGTTTTTCCGGAGGACGGTTATCACGGGAGCTACATCCGCGACATTGCCAAAGCCCTCGCGGCGCAGCGCAAAGACGAATTGCTCAGCCGGAGCCCGGAAGAGGCGATTCAGCAGGCGCGCCTTTTTGCCGGAGAAACGATGATGGAGCTGATTCGCAAGGATTTGGCGGCGATCGACGTTTCTTTCGATCACTACTTCAGTGAAAGTACGCTTTACGAGAAAGATGCGGTCGAGAAAACGTTGGAGCTGCTGCGCGAAAAGGGCCATCTTTATGAACAGGACGGGGCACTCTGGTTTCGTTCCACTGCGTTTGGCGATGACAAAGACCGGGTCGTTAAAAAGTCAACGGGCGAATACACGTATCTGGCGCCTGACATTGCTTACCATCTTTCGAAATTTCAACGCGGTTTCGATCAAGTCATCAACCTGTGGGGGCCGGATCACCACAGCTACGTGACGCGCCTCAAAGCCGCCTGTCAGGCGCTGGGTTATAACGAGAAGCAGATTCACGTTTTGATTGTCCAGCTGACGACGCTTTACCGCGGCGGAGTGCAGGTCCGCATGTCCACGCGTGCCGGTGAGTTTGTGACGCTGGAAGCATTGCGCCAGGAAGTGGGGCCGGATGCGGCGCGGTTTTTCTTCATCATGCGCCGGGTTGAAACCCCGCTGGATTTTGATCTGGAGCTGGCGAAAAAAAAATCCGACGAAAATCCCGTTTATTACCTGCAATACGCGCATGCGCGTATCGCCAGCCTGATCCGGTTCTCAGGGCGCGCCGTGCCGAAGTCGGCAGACCTTGCACGGCTCAATACGCCGCAGGACCTGGATTTGATCAAAACGATTTCGGAATTCCCCAAGGCGCTGGTTCAGGCCAGCCAGATGTCGGAACCGTACCGCCTTGCCGATTACCTGCGCGAGCTGGCCGCCACCTTTCACCGTTTTTATGCCCACGCCCGCGTGGTTACGGAAGATGAAGCGCTCACGGCCGCGCGCCTGATGCTTGTCGAGGCGGCCCGCATCACGCTGCGTAATGGCCTGCGCCTGCTCGGAATCTCTCAGCCCGAGTCCATGTAGCCGGAACCTGCGGGGTTTTGCATGAAAAATACGGCACCCATTCCCGTCCTGATTATTCTCGGCCCCACAGCCTCCGGCAAATCAGCGCTTGCACTCGAGCTGGCGCGCCGGCTCAAGGGGGAAATCATCTCCGCGGATTCGATGCAGGTTTACCGGGGGATGGATATCGGCACCGCCAAGCCGGGGAAACGCGAACGCCGGAACATTGCGCATCACCTGGTGGATATTCTTGAGCCCTCGCGCCGTTTTTCCGTTTTTGATTATCACCGCAAGGCCCTGCAGGCGATTTGTAAAGTTCAAAAAAGCGGAAAACTGCCCATCCTTGCGGGCGGCACGGGATTGTATGTCCGGGCGCTGCTGGAGGGGCTCGAAGCTTCGCCGCCGCCGGATCTGAAAGAGCGCCTGAAATTGGAGAAATGGGCTGCGTGCTCGGGCGTTCAGGCGCTTTACGAGAAATTACAGCGGCAGGATCCGGTGCGCGCCCGGCAGCTTGAACGCACGGATCTCAAGCGCATCATTCGCGCGCTTGAAATCGCAGTTTGGACAAAAAAACAGACGCGCGTAAAAAAATCTGCGAACCTGCCGTCACTTGAAAGCCTGGGCTACGCTCCCGTGGTGCTGGGCATCGAGGTTGAACGGCCGCGGCTCTATGCCCGGATCAATGCGCGGGTGCGGGGCATGCTGCGGCGCGGCTGGCTGGCCGAATGCCTCAAACTCTCGCAAGGGCGCATCTCAGCCACGGCGGCGCAGGCCATTGGCTATAAGCGTTTGTTTGGCCTGATTGCCGAACGCGGTACAAACGCGGGTGTGCTTAAAAAATGCCTGCAGGATGTGCTGCCGCTTATCCAGCAGGACACCCGGCGCTATGCCAAACGGCAGATCACCTGGTTTAGGCGGGAAAAAAATATTCAGTGGATTGCGTGGCCGGAAGGGGAGACCGCCCGGACGTTTTCAGACCGTGTTTTGCGGCATCCGGGGCTCTCAATTCTATTTGACAGGCCAAGGATTTAGGCGGATAATTGCGCGAGTTTTACAGCATGAACGAAGTACCCACGCCACTCCATTTTGACCCAGACTGCGAGCGTTACGCACGCAGTCTTTTCTGTTTAGGCTTCAAAGCGTTTAGAGTCGAAGAAAGGAAACGCCCATGGCACGCGGAACTGTAAAATGGTTCAGTAATCAAAAAGGTTATGGATTTATCACGCCCGAGGGCGAAAATGCCAAGGATGTTTTTGTGCATTTCTCCGACGTGCAGGCCGAAGGGTTTAAAACTCTTGAAGAAGGCGAACAGGTTGATTTTGAGCTGACCCGCGGCGAAAAGGGCGAAAAAGCGACGAACGTGGTTCGCTCGCGCAGCTAACGCAGGGCACTGCATCCGTTTCATCTCACAAGCCGTAAAATCCGCCTCAAAGAATTTTACGTTCCACTCAACGAACGAAAGGCTGCGGAGGCTTCCCGTATGACCCAACTTATGGATGATAAAAAACCTGTGACTCCGGCGGCGGATAAAAGACCTGCGACTCTGGATCTTGCTCAAGCGGGACAAAGCCCCTGGCTGGATTTCATCAGCCGGGACATGCTAAGTTCCGGAAAACTGACGGATTTCATCCGTAAAAGCGGTTTGCTGGGTGTGACTTCCAATCCCACTATTTTCCAAAAAGCCATCAGCAGCACCGGCGCCGGCTACGACAGTGACATTTCGCGTTTGTTTAAATCCGGCGCATCGACCTTTGAAGTTTATGACGAACTTACCGTCAAAGACATTCAGGACGCCTGCGATCAGTTCGCGGGCGTTTTTAAAACGTCCGGCGGCGAGCATGGATTTGTCAGCCTGGAAGTCGATCCGTGGCTTGCCAACGATGAGGAGTCCACCGTGCGGGAAGCCCAGCGCCTGCACAAAAAGGTCGACCGTTCGAACGTCATGATTAAAGTTCCGGCCACCGAAGCGGGGGTCCGGGCTTTTCGCCGGCTTACGGGGCTGGGCATCAGCGTCAATGTCACGCTCATGTTTTCGGTCAAACATTACAAGGACGTGGCGCGAGCCTACCTGGACGGACTCACCGATCTGCGCGCGCGCGGCGGCAAACTTGGAGCCGTGCATTCCGTCGCCAGTGTTTTTGTCAGCCGCATCGATACGCATCTGGATAAACGTTTGCAGGACCTTGCCGCCCGCGCAGGGGACGCTCCAAAGAAAGCGCGCCTGCTCGCACTGCGCGGCAAAGCCGCCTTGGCTAATTCCCGGCTCATTTACCAGGAATTTTTGAAACTTTTCGGCTCGGTTGAATTTGAATTACTTAAAAAGGACGGCGCGTGGACCCAAAAGGTGCTCTGGGGTTCTACCAGCACCAAAAATCCCGAATACAACGACCTCATTTATGTGGAGCCTCTGATCGGGCGCGAGACCGTGAACACGATGCCGCTTGCAACCCTGGAAGCTTTTATCGATCACGGCACGGTCAAAGCGGACTCCATTTTAGCGGGAGTTTCCGATGCGGCCCTTGCGGTGGCGCAGCTTGGGGAGCTGGGCTTTGACCTGACGCAGGTGGGCGACGACCTGCAGGCAGCCGGTGCGCGTTCCTTTTGCGAATCTTTTGATCACCTCATGCGCACTCTTGAAAAAGCCGGATTTGCCCACCGCCCCGAACTTGCAGTTTTGGCGGACAGCCGTTTTGTGCAAGGCACTGCGAAGTCTGTTTCGGAAGAGTTGCATGTGGTGCAAGCCGTCGAAAAAGCGCAGAAAGAAAATTACCTGGCGCGCTTCCTGAAAAAGGATCCCTCGCTCTGGAAAGGCGAAGCGGCGCATCAGGCTGTGATTCAAAACCGCCTGGGCTGGATTTATTCGGCGGAATGGGTGCTCGGGCGTTTGCACGAAGCGGATCGTCTTGCGGCAGATTTGCGGCAAGAAGGAATGCAATCGGTGGTGCTTCTCGGGATGGGCGGTTCCAGCCTGGCGCCAGAAGTGATGAATCTGGTTTGCAAGAAACTGCCGGGCCGGCATCTGACCTTCTACGTGTTAGATACCACGGATCCGAGCACGATTTTTGCCGTCGAAAAGGAAATCAAACTGGCGAAATCTGTCTTCGTGGTGGCCAGCAAATCCGGCGGCACCGTGGAGACGGTTTCGCAGTACCAGTATTTTTATGCCAAAGTGCTTGCGCTTTACAAGAGAGAAGCAAGTCCGGCCGCGTGCGCCGGGCGGCACTTTGTGGCCATCACAGACGCGGGTTCGGGACTGGAAAAGCTTGCCGCTGCAAAGCAATTTCGCAGTGTCTTCGTAAACCCGACCGACATTGGAGGAAGGTTTTCCGCGCTTTCCTTCTTCGGACTTGTTCCCGCCGTGCTTTCGGGCGTGCCGGTGCGGGGTTTGATCAAATCGGCGATGGACTTGCTGTCCCGAACGATCGGAGAGTCTTCCGTGGCAAAGAACGAAGCGCTTTACGTCGGCTGCGCGCTCGGCGCTTTCGCCAGGCACGGAAAAAATAAATTGACCCTGTGGACCTCAAAACGGCTGGCGCCTGTGGGCGCTTGGCTCGAACAACTGATTGCCGAAAGCACGGGCAAGGAGGGCGAAGGCATTCTGCCGGTTGACGGCGAGGCCCCGCTGAAAATGTCGGCTTATGGTGATGACCGCGTTTTTGTGGTGTTGACGCTTAAAGGGGACGCCTGTGGACACCTGAAAGCGCCGCTGGCCGCAGTCCGAAAAGCCGGCTTTCCGCTGATCGAAATGGAGTGGGGCAGCGATTTGCAGCTGGGCGCAGAAATGCTCAGGTGGGAAATCATTACTTCGATTGCGTGCGCTGCGATGGGAGTCAACCCTTTTGACGAACCGAACGTCAAGGAAAGCAAGGATTTGACCGGGCAATTTCTGAACGTGCTGGAAGGCGGCGGGAAATTAATGGATCCGGCCGGAACCTTCAAGGTGGCGGCCGGATTTCCGGGCCAGGCACGTCTGAAGCAGGCGGCTATGGACAAAATTCAAGCATGGCTTGGTTCTCCGGTTTCGCGCAAAGGAGCCTATCTCGCGCTGCTGGCCTACACGGCCCGGTGTCCGGAAATCGACGCGGAAATTCAGACGCTGCGCTTGGCGCTTGCGCAAACGCTGGGGATCCCGGTGGTTTGCGGTTTTGGGCCGCGTTACCTGCACTCCATTGGCCAGCTTTACAAAGGTGGTCCCCGGTCCGGGCGTTTCATCGTTTTTCTGACGGACGAAGCCAAAGACGCGGCGGTTCCGGGGCAGCGCTACCGGTTTGGCCAGCTCAAAAAAGCCCAGGCGTTGGGGGATCTCAATGCGCTGGCTTCCAAGGGCCTGCCGGTGTTGAGCGTACAGTTGGGGAAAAAACATGCCGCCGCGATGGCAAAATTCGGAAAATTTTTAATTTCAAGTCTCGAACCGGCCGGGAAAAGCGCCCGCAAATAAAATGCGCGTTGTGTTTAAAAATCCATTTTGCTGCGCCGGAATTTACTGGCGGCCGGCTGGCTTACTGCTGCTGGCGGCACTCTCCGGCTGCGCAACCCAGCCGCCCGCGGCGCCATTGCACCCCCTGCGGAGCACGCCGTCTGCGTTGAGCGTTGTTTCCGCAAGTCCCAGTTCCTTTTACAATCCATCCGCTGTGCCGCGTGATGTGACGCATGTGGTCGGACCGTATGAAACGCTGTGGCGGCTCAGCAAGACGTACGAGGTGGACATGGATACCCTCATGCGGGTGAATCATCTGAATTCGCCGCATCTCAAGGAAGGCCAGCGACTGGTGATTCCCTCCACGCGCGGTCCAAGAGCGTATATTCCTCTGCCGAATGCGACCCGCTGGACATACATTGTGATTCACCATACGGCGACGCATGACGGGAATGCGAGTTCGATCAATAAAATTCATCATCAGCGCGGTTTTTGGAACGGCCTGGGCTATCATTTCCTGATCGATAACGGGACGGACACCAAAGGGGAAGGGCAGATCGAAATCGGCAAGCGCTGGGTTGAGCAGATGGATGGCGCGCATTGCAACGCAGATGACATGAACATCCGCGGCATCGGGATTTCGTTGATCGGAAATTTTAGTGAAACCAATGTCACCGCCAAAGAGCTGGACTCGCTTGTGTATCTGGTCAAACTACTCATGGAGCGCTACCGTATTCCGTACGATCATGTCATCCGGCATAGCGACGTGAAGGGCAAAAATACCGAGTGTCCCGGGCTGCGTTTTCCCTGGGCGGAATTCAAACGGCGCATTGCCAGCCGCTAGCCGGGCCGGGCTCCGGCGCTTGACCGGGGCGCTGCCGGAAAATCTCCCTTATGCTGCAGGAACTACGCATTGAAAATTTTGCTCTCATCGACCAGCTTGCGCTGGAGTTTGCCCCGGGCCTGAACGTCCTGACGGGCGAAACGGGCGCAGGTAAATCGATTCTGATCGAAGCACTGCGAACGGTCCTGGGCGGACGCATTCAAACTCTCCAAATCCGTGACCCCGCAAAAATTTGCAGAATCCAGGCGCTGTTTGATCTTCGCAGCTCCAAAGAGGCCGCCTCCGATTTGCTGATCGCACCGTTTATGGAAACGGGCGACTCCACGCTTGTTTTTGAGCGCGAGCTGAGCGCGGAAGGGCGCGCAAAACTGACCCTCAATGGCCGGCTGGTCAGCGCCTCGCAGGCGCGGGATCTCGGGAGCCGCCTGCTGACGATTCATGGCCAATACGATCATCAGCAGATTCTGGACGCTTCGGCCCATCCGGGGCTTTTGGACGCGTTTCTAAAATCTTCCGGCGATTGCAAATTTGAACCCGCTCTGGAGCGTTACCGCGTGCTTTTCAGCGAATACTCCGCACTATCTGACAGGCTGCGCAGGCTTGCGCAGGGGAAGGATGCGGCCGCGCGCGAGCTCGATTTGCTCCAATTTCAGATCTCCGAAATTGAAA
>JAHFHB010000026.1:0-4495 GCA_023247135.1 Candidatus Omnitrophota bacterium | reverse complement strand
CTGCGGCAGGAAAAAATAAAACTCGCCAATGCCGGAAAACTATCCGAACTGGCGGCGCGTGTTCTGGACGAGCTGGAGGACGGTGAAACTTCCGCCTCCGGATTGATTGCGCGGTCTTTCCGGCCCTTGGGCGATTGGCTGAGGCTCGACCCTTCCGCCGGAACTTTTTTGGAAAAGCTGGAGCCGATTCAATTACAGCTTGAAGAGTTGCTTCGGGACATCCGCGATTACCGCGAGACGCTGACATCCGATCCGGACCGGCTTGAATGTGTGCAGGATCGCCTCAACGGGCTGGAACGCCTGGTTAAAAAATATGGCTCTGCCGACCCTGAGGATCCGCTGCGGGCTGTTTTAAAATACTATGAACAGGCGCTCAAACGCCGGGACGAACTGGGCGGCTCCGGAATGTCCGAGGAAGACACGGTGGAACAGCTTGCGGCGCTCGAACCGAAACTGGCTAAAGCGGCGGCGCTTTTGACGGAGCTCAGACAGCAGGGGAGTCAGAAACTTGCCCGCGGCGTGCTCGGCGAACTCAAGGACCTGGGTTTTCAGCATGCGCGGTTTGAATGCCGGGTAAGCGCGGGGGAGTTTGCGCCGCGCGGACGTGACTGCGTGGAGTTTTTTCTGAGCGCCAACGCCGGTCAGGCGCCGCTGCCTCTCAGCGAAGTTGCCAGCGGCGGTGAAGCCGCGCGCATCATGCTGGCGCTCAAGAAGATTCTTGCGGCCGCAGACGGGGTTCCGTCGCTGATTTTTGATGAAATCGACGCCAATATCGGAGGGCGGCTTGGCACGGTGGTGGGTGAGAAAATCAGAGACATTTCCCGGGGGGCTCAAGTGCTGCTGATCACGCATCTGCCGCAGATTGCCTCGTATGCAAACCGCCACATCCAGGTTCACAAAGTCACCTCCGGCAAGACGACGCGTGTGCACTGCCGGATTCTCGAAGGCGCTGAAAAGGTGCGGGAACTCGCGCAAATGATGTCGGGCAGCCGCGAAACTCAAATCTCCAAAACACACGCCGAAGAAATGTTGAAAACCGCTGGCGGAGGCACGTGAGTTTCCAGCCGTCGGATATCCGCAAGGTCGGGGAAACAGAGCTTTTGATCACCTGGGACGGCGGGGAACGCCAGCTTTTTTCACTCCGAAAACTGCGTTTTTTTTGCCCGTGCGCAAGCTGCGTGGATGAGATCACGGGGAAGCGCCTCCTGACGGAAAGCCGCATTCCGCCGGATATCCGCATGCTTGATTCAAAAATTGTCGGCCGTTATGCGATCCAGTTCCGCTGGTCAGACGGGCATACGACCGGGATTTACGCTTTCGACTTCCTGCATGAACTGGCTCCGCAAGCCTCGCCTGAGCCACATTAACCCCCGCTCATTTTCAAGATTACGCGCTGGAAGGCCGATAACAGCACAGTTAATCTTCAAGGAGGCTTTCATGGTCAACCAGATGGTGCTGTCTTCTGAAATCGAGTGGATCGGATACGAAAATAAAACACAGATGCTGCAAGTGGAATTTATTGCAGGCGGCATCTATCAATACGAACACGTCCCCGAAAATGTTTACCAGAACTTTCTGACGGCCGAATCCCATGGGCGTTTTTTCGAAAGCCACGTCAAAGGCAGATTCCCATACCGCAAGGTCCGTGCCTGAACCAGCTTGTTTTGAGCCCGTTTTGCTTCCCCTGCTTTGCTGGTAGTTTCCTGCGACCTAAAGTATAATGGCGCTGTGAATGCAAAAATAGACCCCTCATCCTTAGCCAGTGCCCCTCTGCCGGTCATCAAAATCGGCATGGTTTCCCTGGGCTGTCCGAAGACGCTTGTGGACAGTGAAATCATTCTGGGAAAACTGACCGGAGCGGCCTACGAACTGACGCACAAGATCGAAGACTGCGACGTGGCACTGCTCAACACCTGTACGTTTATCCAGGACGCGCAAAAAGAATCCATTGACCGAATCCTGGAGCTGATCGCGCTCAAGAAACGCAAACAAATCAAAGCGGTGGTCGTGATGGGTTGCATGGTGCAGCGCTTTCCGGAAGAGCTTCGCCGGGAATTGAGCGAGGTGGACGCCTTCATCGGATCAGGGGATTATGAGCGGATCCCTGAAGTGGTCGAAAAGGTCAACCGCGGCAAAAAAATGATGCACGTCGGAGAGCCGGGCTATCTGTCTTCCGCTCAGGACCGACGTGTTGCGCTCACGCCGCTGCATTACCGCTATATTAAAATCTCCGAAGGCTGCGATCACATTTGCACGTTTTGCACGATTCCGGGCTTTCGGGGAAAACATCGCTCCCGCACGATTGACGATATCGTCAGCGAAGCCGGTGCGCTGTGCCAGCAAGGCGCGCGCGAGCTGCTGCTGACGGGCCAGGATACGACTTACTTCGGGAAGGATCTGTCCGGAGAATTTCTTTTACCCGATCTGATCCGCGCGATGGACCGTGTGAAATCTCTGGAATGGTTTCGGCTTCTCTACGCCTATCCCGCCTGTCTGACGGAGGCGATGATGAAGGCCATGCGTGATTCTGAAAAAATGTGCCATTACCTTGATATGCCGCTGCAGCATGCCTCGGACCGGATGCTGCTGGCCATGAAGCGGGGGATTACGCAGCGCCGCACCCATGATCTGATCGAGAAATTCAGGCGCATCGTGCCGGATTTGACGATTCGCACTACTTTCATCGTGGGCTTTCCCGGCGAGACGGACAAGGATTTTCAGGAACTGCTCGATTTCATTGCGCAAATGCGTTTTGAGCGCGTTGGAATTTTCACCTATTCCCAGGAATCCGGCACGCCCGCAGCGGATTTACCCGATCAGATTCCTGAAAAAGTGAAAAAAGAGCGCTACAAAGTTGCCATGCTATTACAACAGCAGGTGTCGCGTGAACACCTCAAGCGCTTTGTGGGGCAGCCGCTGAAAGTTCTCATCGAAAAAAAAACGGCGGCACATGCCTACGAAGGCCGCTCCTACATGGATGCTCCGGAAATTGACGGAGCCGTGCGGGTGACGTCCGCTCAGCCGCTGGAAACCGGACAGTTTTATTCCGTCAAGATCACAGGTTCACGTGAATATGACCTTCTCGGCAGCGTTTAAGCCGCGGCAGCTGTTGGGCCCGAACGGATTGACGCTGTTCAGGGCGTTGGCGGCGCTGGTTTTGCCGTTTTGGCTGCTCTCGGGGAACCCCTCGCTGCATCTCTGGTCCATCGCGCTTTTTGCGCTGGCGGCTTTTTCTGATTTCTTCGATGGTTTAATTGCGCGGCGTTTCAAGCTTGAAACGCACGCAGGCCGGTTCATGGACCCTTTGGCGGATAAAATGCTGACCTTGGGGTGCATGGCCGTTTTCTCCATGCGGGGATTTTATTCACCCTGGTTTCTGGTGCCTGTTTTTCTGCGCGAGCTGCTTGTGACGTTTTTCAGAATAGGCTGGCTGATTGACGGGCAAGCGGTGGCTGCGGAATCGCTTGGCAAAGTAAAACACGGTGTTCAAACAGCCCTGATCAGTATTTCCCTGCTTTTGTTGAATCTGCCGCAGATGCGCTCATTCGAAAATTTTTCCGGACCCCTGCATGTTTTGCAGGGGGCCTGCCTGTGGCTTGGGCTTATCCTCTCGTTGGTTTCCGGTATTAGTTTTTGCCGCAATCAAAACAAACTTTTTCAGACGCCTTTTTTTGCGAAGTATGTCTGCGCCATGGGAGTGGGGCTGCTGAAACCAGCCCCCGGCACCTGGGGGAGCGCGCTGGCCACCGCCTGTATTTTTATGACGGCTTGGAATCCCTGGCTTTACGGCACCGTGGGGTTCTTTTTTGTGTTCGCAGGGTTCTGGGCATTCAAACGGCTTGAAGGCCAAGCCAAAGACCCCGGGTTTGTTGTGCTGGATGAAGCCGCGGGCATGTTTGTCACGCTGGCGGGACTGCCTTTGACTCCGGCAACTGTGCTCAGCGGTTTCTTGCTGTTCCGGCTGTTTGATATCGTCAAACCCTTCCCGGCCCGCCAGCTCGAAAAGCTTCCGGGGTTTTGGGGCGTACTGCTGGATGACATTGCCGCAGGGGTTTACGCCTGGCTGTGTGTCTGGTGGTTTTTCGTCCGATGAGTAAACACTCGCCTAAAAAAATAACGGCATCCATCCTGTCCATCGGCTCGGAACTTTTAAAGGGAAGCACGGTCAACACCAATGCGGCCTTTCTCGGCCGGCACTTGACCGGCCTTGGATTTTGCGTGCGTCAGGTGCTTGCCTGTGATGACCGGCCGCGGGATATTCAGCGTGCTTTGCGGGAGTGTTTTCGGTCAAGCCGGCTCGTGATTGCCTCAGGCGGCCTGGGCCCCACGCCGGATGACGTGACGCGCGGAGCCGTTGCGGCTTACTACCGCTCGCCGCTTGTACTGTCCCGTGCACAGTGGCAATTAATCGTGGGCGTGTACAAAAAACTGGGCAGGAATCTGCCGGAGTCGGTGAAGCAAGAAGCACTCTATCCGCGCTGCGCCAAGCCGTTGA
>JAHFHB010000267.1 GCA_023247135.1 Candidatus Omnitrophota bacterium | reverse complement strand
GGTAGCCCGATTCGATATAAAGCCGGCGGCCCAAATCTTTTTCCAGCGCCTGCATCATACGCTCATAGGCTTTGAAAACACGCGGCGGCGCGTACTGAGCCGGAATCACAAAGGGTTTGCCGGCCATAAGAATCTGCTGCCTGCGAATCACCTGTAATTTTTCCAGGCCGGTCGCAATGCCGTGCCAGGTGGTTTCCATCCCGGCCTTCAGCGGATCGAACGTCTGAAAAGACCTCACAAACGCGCGCTGCTCGGCATTCAAAGGTGCGTAAAGCTCGTCAAACGTCAGGGTAGCAAGGGTCGCGCTTGACTCGCGCTCGCGCACGAGCGGTTCCAGCGTTCGCAGAATTTCCTGAACAAGCTGGATCTCCGCTGGGGACAGGCGCTCGGCATTTGAAAAAGCGGATGCCTGCGGCAGTTCGCGGATGCACAGCACCCCCAGCATCATAAACATGAGAGCTGCGGTGCGGCGAGACGCGAAGAAACTTTTATTCTTTTGGAGATTAAAAAAAAGCATGCTGGGAGATACTATGCGGGGACTTCTAAAAAATCAACAGGTCGTAAGTAAAAAGGACGGCAGGTTATTACCGGCCGTCCTTTTTTGCTTTGAAACCCGAAACAGCTTAGTGGCGCGCGCCAGCCATTTCTTTTTGCTTCGCGCGAACTTTTGCCACACTCGCCGCAGCTTTTAAGGCCTGCGGATTTTTGGCAAGCGCCGAAAGATTGCGCGCTACCGCCGACTTGTCGCCATCCTTCTTGTCTTTTGAGTCCATTTCATTGGCCGCAAAAGCCACATTCGCAATCATCATCAACGCAAATATCCCTGCGAAAATCTTCTTCATAAATCGACTCCTTCTGGTTCCCGGTTTCAGTTGCTTGGCTGTTTTATTGTTTAAGTGCAGTTTCTGTCAAAAAACCCTAGGTACCCTCGGTCTGCCACCAGATGCCCTTAGGATAGCATACAAGAGAAGAAATCGGCAAATCCTAAAAAACTTTAACTTCTTTTAACACTGCCCAAAGCTGCCAACTCACGGTCGATGCGGGCAGAATCCAGGCCGGAAGAGACCTTTCCACCGCCCAGCGCCGCTCTGGCCTGGCTTAAAAAACCGGCGGCGGCCTTCACATCCCCCTGCGCCTTTCGAATCATGGCCAAATTGAAGTAACTTCCGGCGGCCTGTTCCCGGAGTTTCGGCTGAGTCCGTTCAATGGCAAGCGCCTTTTTGTAGAGGTCTTCGGCCAGGTCCAAATCCCCGGACTGTACGTAAAGATTGGCCAGATTATTCATGGCCTTGGCCGTATTCGGATGCTTAAGTCCCCAAAGAGTCCGGGCCTGCCCCAACACTTTTTGAGCATTCTCAAAAGCTTCTTCAAAATGCCCGCTTTGAACCAAGGCTCCGGTGGCGCGATTTGCCTCAGTCCAAGCCGCCGTTTCCTGAGCCTCTCCGGCTTTCAAAACTGCTGCAAAGGCAAAACAGCCTGCGATCAGAACCCCCCAAAAGCGCTTTACCTTCATGGCGCGACAGATTCCTCTCCCGCTTCCAGATCGAGCATTTTGACGGAGGGCAGCGTCAGTCCGCTGACGCCTTCCAGCTCCCCGTAGAGTCCTGCCGTATTGGCAATTACCCGTTCGATTTGCTTGGCTCTTTTTTCCCAAATGCGCTGCATCGCGCGTTTTTCAGCTTCAAGCTCCCCCTGAAGCTGATGAAATGTTTCCAGAATGGCTTCCACGCGGTTTTTAAATTCCGGCCCTGTCAGATAGTGATAAAGCGTTTCCATTTTTTCCTGACGGCCAATCTCCGATTCGCGCGTTCTCGCCACCTGAATTAAAATCACCCGCAGCGCGAGCGCCAGGCTCAGCGCCGAAGGAATGTCCGTGACCCAAACACCGTCGATCTGCCGGAAATGGTGAAAGCCGTCGGGCAGGGATTCGGAGACAAGTACTGCGATCGCGGCACGCGCGTCACGCTGGTCATCTTTAAGTTTTTGAATCCAGGACGGACTCCAGTTTTTCGTGCGTTTGGTTTCCCAGAGAATTTTTCCGCACTCTCGGCCCGACTGCGTGCGGACTTCCTGAAGGATATCTCCGCCGCGAACTCCCTTGGCCACGGCGTCCACCGTATCAAACGGAAACTCACGGCGCAGGAGCGTTTCCAGCTCAATTTCCAGAACCTCACCCTGCCGCTGCTGGGATCCTTGGTCAGCCTGGCGCCGCAGATCGTCGATCTGCCGCCGCAGGGCTTCCATCTGATGGTCTTTTTCTGCAAACTTCAAGCGCTGGCGCTCCTCAGCATCCTGGATCGCACGTTCTTCCATTTGCCGTTTTTTTTCATCCAGGCGGCGCTGGAGTTCCAGTTCCATATTTTTTTCTTTTTCCTGCAGAAGAAGTTTTTCCTGGCGGACAGCGGCGAGTTTTTCGTGAAGCGCGGCTTCCCTCGTGGCGGTTTCTGCGGCAAATTTTTCGCGGGCTTTGGCGAGCTCGCTGTCGTATTGACTGCGCAGGCGCACTTCGAGGTCATGCGTGATAGCGCGCGACAATTCTATCGAACGGCCGCAATGAGGGCATTGGATCATTTCTTGGGGCATACACGCTCCTGGTAAGACTGTGCCGTATGATAGCAAATTCAGGCGTAGGATTAAAAAATATTCAGGCGGATTTCAGCGGTCAAAAGCCGGGATGTCCGGGCCCAAAACGGCCATTTAAGCAGCCTCAGTCTGACGGGACGCCACTTTGTTTTCAGAAAGGAAGACCGCACCAGGAGAAAAATCAGGGCAGCCGGAATAATCCCCTGAATATCATTGATCAGATCCGCCCAGTCCGGCTGGCGGTCCTGGGTCAGGTACTGGCAAATTTCCGTAGCCCCGCCATAAATCCCCGCAACAAGCACGGCGAACAGGGCACAGTGCCAATCACTCAGGCGGATCCCGCCAATCTTTTTCATACTGCGGAAAAACGAGGCGGCGACCACGCCAAGGCACGCGTAGGCCGCAATGTGAGCATAGGCTGAGTCATGCTGCTGGCGGAGAAAGAACATGCACAGATGCTCAGGCACCAGGGCCAGTAGCAAAAGCAGCAGCATCCAGGCAGATAAAACCGCGTATTTTCGTTTTTTTGAAAGTCTCATGAATTTTTAAAAGCCTCTGCTTTCAATAACCACCCACGCAGGGTCTGCCAAAGACAGACCCTGCGTGATTAGAATTCCGCGGTGGTGGATTCGGTGAGTCTTGCGGGACGAACGTTTAACGTACCGGAACAACGTTGACGGCCTGCTCGCCTTTGGGGCCTTGCTGGACGTCAAATTCCACTTTCATGCCCTCTTCCAGCGACTTAAACCCGTCGGACTTAATTCCGCTGAAATGCACAAAAAGGTCATTGCCAGACTCCGGAGTAATAAAGCCGAAGCCTTTTTTGTTGTTAAACCACTTTA